>JAGVJZ010000058.1 GCA_020050845.1 Gammaproteobacteria bacterium | reverse complement strand
TTCATAAATCTTCTGATAAACACTTGGATAATGTCGCTCAATGAGACTAATAGCAATTTCTCTCAAAAAAGATTGCAGAACTAGCTCACTACTCTTATGGTCATGTTTGATCAACCAGTCTTTTAACGCCGCACGATTGGTTTCAGAACATTGCAGATAGCCACAACAAATTTTATCAAAAATTTCGTTTGCTGGGAGACGATCATTAATAATCAACTCCCTTAGCTTAGCAAAAAAGACACTATATAAATTATTTGTATTTAGCCATTCAGACTCTTCCAGTTCGATAAAGGTCATAGGAATATTAGAATAAAGCAGCTCATCTTGACCTTCAGAGGGCGGCATACCTAATAATACTGCTTGTAGTAGTCCAGGATGCATCAAATAGCGTTGCGTATCAGGTAAAGCTCTACGTTGTTGGGTGGCACGAAATTCTTTAGTCACCGCGCGACAATAATCTAAAATCGAATTAATGCATTCAGGTAATTGCACGATACCAAAGTGATCGGTATTAAAACGGTGAACCTCTTTGATTTGGCTGTGACCTAGGATTAATTTTTCAGGAGAGTGCTGTGTTGCAAGCAGAATTGTTTTCTCTGGCAAAGCGCCTAACGCATCTTGCTTCGCAAAAAAACGTAATTCTTCTCTAAATAGCCATAACGCAAAATCATACTGCCGCTGATTGAAAATCGAGCGTCTTACTTCATAGCCCAACTTCTCATTGAGTATCGACAATAATTTTTCTTCAGCTTCATGCTGTCCAAGACTAAGATCTGGCACCAAACAATCCATGAGAATTAAATGAGGATGATAATGTTGTGCAATGAGTTCTTTGGCGATTAAAGCACCAATCAAGCCACTAGAAGAAGAACATACTAACATCACGGGAGTTTCTCGATGAATTCTTTCTTCTAATTGCAACGCTAACAAATACTCCTGGGCTAATTCTTCTATATCTTTGTCATAACTTTCTGCTTGACTCAAGGCCGGCGCTTGTAGCGCATAGACCGGTTGCTGTAATGTTTTTAGCGAATTCACTAGCTGCTCGTATTCAGACCAACCGTCACCTAACAAAGAGTGTACTAAGACTATCGCAGGGCCTGATTTATCACCTTTAGCCAGCTTCTTTACAGATGAACCCACCGCTCGACGGGTGAGGGATTTTAATAGACTACAACGATAAACATCTTCAGTTTTTAATTTAGCAGCACGAGGGAAAATCTGTGGCAGCTGTCGCACTTCGCTAAGTAATCCTGATATTAAAATAGAACTACCACCTAAACAGAAAAAATCATCGTAACGTTTGATACTCCGCCAATCTCTATTTATGACCTTAGACCAGATTTTTGCTAACGCTTCTTCTTGTTCATTAGCAGGAGGGTCGGGATAAATGGTCCGTAAAAATGGGATCGGTCGAATAGCTTTGAGTGCCTTACGACTGACTTTATCATTAATCGTAGGGATTGTTTCTAATATCTGAAAGGCATTCGGCACCATAAAATGAGGTAACTGCTTTTGCACATAAGCACGCAGTTGAAACAACATCACCTCTTGATTTTTTACCCTCTGTGGAAAGACCTTTAGATATGCAGCTAAATGAAGATTTCCATCTTCTTCCGGCGCTACCACGTAAGCTTCGTCAATCACTTTTTGGCCATTTTCTTGGTAGTTTTTAAGATGAAATTCGATATGCTCCGGATCTATACGTTGACCGCGAAGTTTAATCTGGTTATCAATTCTTCCAATAATACTGAGTTTACCAGCTTCATTTTGCATCCATTGACATAAATCACCGGTACGATACGCTCGCAATTCAATACCAGAATCAGGATCGATGAGGGTGACGAAACTTTGTTTGGTACGTTCTTTATCACGCCAATAACCTTGTCCAACACTAGCTCCCGCGATGTAAAGTTCACCTTCTTGCGAACTTGTTTGAGGAATGATGTATTCGGGTGGGACCGGACCCGGCCAAGCTTTACCTTCTACTACATTTACAAGATAACCTGTGGTCCCAATAATAGGTCGCCCAATTGTTAGACCTTTACCGAGGTATTGTTCTAAAGTAACTCCGATGGTGCATTCTGTTGGACCGTAACCATCGACAATGATACGTTGTTTCCCGTTAGGCAGTTCCAACCAAGGATTGACTAACGCTTCATCAAATTTTTCCCCAGTAATAATCATAGCCCGTAAGTGCGGATAGTCACTAGGAGGTGATTGTGCTGCTAAAGCTTTAAGTTTTGATGGAACTAAAATACTAACACTGATTTGGTTTGTTTGAAGGAACTGTGCTAGTGCAATATTATCATCTCGGATGACAGCGGGTGCAATATACAAGGTCGCACCCGCTGTCAGGAGGCTAATTTCAGCTAAACTTGCATCAAATCCAGGCTTTGCCATTTGAGCAATACGATCCTCTTGAGTAATCTGCAACATATCGACGTGAGCTTTAATGACATAAGGTAACCCTCTGTGAAAATTAGTTGCTCCTTTAGGGCGGCCAGTACTACCCGACGTATTCATAATATAAGCAAGGTCGTCCGGACTAATACTTTGTGTCGTGATAGGGTTATCTAATGAGAGTTCTTCTAAACCAGGGTCGTCAGAATGAAAGCAAGCTTGGACAGTTGGTAATGCTTGCTGCCACCCTTTGAGCGCCTCGTGATACTTAGTTTGTGCCAACAACCACGAAGGTTGCGCGTGACTGAGTGTTTCGGCAGTGACCGCCTTTTCTTCACTGGCGCTGATTGGCATATAAATGGCACCGATCTTTAAGACCGCCATCATCGATTTGATAAAATCTTGGATTTCATCCACGAGGATCACAACGAGTTGGCCTTTGGAAACACCTTTTGCTAGTAAATTAGTGGCAAGTTGGTTGATTTTGCAGTTGAGTTGCTCAAAGGTACAAGAATAATATTTATCTTTAACACGCCAAACCAAGGCATTTTTATGCGGTATTTTTTTTACTCGCTCTTCAAATAAAATTGGAAGAGGTTTGTTCCACTCACTGTATTCTTTAACAGTATCTTGTACGATCGCACTAGCTTCTTTGGGATTTTTCTGTGCGATTGCACCAGCGACTAAATCATAGCGAATCAACTGTGAGCGAAAACTAGAACGGACTAATTGGCTTGCAACATACACATGCTCTAATTGTTCTGGTTGGCGAGGATTTGCTCGAACCATGTGACCGAATTGTGTTTTTTGTGCACCTTCTATGAAATTACCAACCGCTATAAAAGCTGCATCTTTGTCTTCCAATGCTACTAATAATTCCAAGATTGGTTGATCGAATTTGATCATCACTAAATCTTGTGGGGTTACTAACTCCAAATAATTACCTAAGGGTTTAGACTCAAAGTTAATTTTGGCGACATGTAGTTGCAACAATGCATGCACTTCTTGTACCGTTTTTTGAAAAATGGAGTCGATTTCTGGTAACTCCATTTGTGTTGGCGAGTCACAATGAAGACCTTCTTTTTCAAGCTTGAAGCTGCTGGCATGATTGATTAAAAATGCAAAATTCCCAGCACGGATCGCATTTTCAGTGGGCGTTACTTCATCTGAATCATGAGCAACGCGCCTATTAAATAATCTCAAGTTATCTTGGTAAAACTTTGAGCGCGTTGCAATATCATTCTTGCTGCTATATCGCCTAACCAGACTTGTATATGTATCGATCAGGACTTGAGATTGTTCGGAAATGGCTTTCCAAAATAGTGTTATAGAAAGATTATGGTCATTGATGATGTAAAAATCAGCAATGTTATGCGCAAGGGCTGCGAGAAAAAATTCCCCCGAATTAGCCGCCAGATCATAATACACCGCGTATCGTTGATCCTGTTTATCTTTTAAGGCCAAGTTAAAAATATCGTTTACAGAATCCTGACGATTACCAAAGATCAAAGGTGATTTTATATTCATTTTAGTTATTCAACTTTCTGCTTTTTATAGACCGGGTAAATGTTGGGTAGCGCCAGCCTCATTTGTAGGGGGATTAGTTCTAACGTCTTGGAGAGCTCGCGTCAAACTACTGGCCAATAGTTTCGCAAGCTCGGAAGACTGCTGATGTTTTGGAGGGTTGTTATTTTGCTCCCCTTCCAATGAAAGGGCCGTAGCGAAAAACTCATCATATTCATCGATTTTTTTAAGATGTTCGCTAATCTTTGCGAGATGATGGTAAGCTGCGGAACTTGGATAATAGATTACGAATCTTTTTAATTGCGACCACGAATACGGATCACGTTCTTTATCTTGAACGTCAATTTTATTCCAATTTTCTTCACTAAGAATATCATTTTTGAAATCCACTAACTTCACTAAATCTTCTACGATATCAAGATAGAATTTTTCATCTTTGTGTGTAGCTACAAGATCAATTAATCTCAAGATATAAAAATCTCTTAAAGGCTGAGTCTGTATTTTATTAAGACAGAGCACCAATCCCAAATAGACAAGAAATTGTTGATCCTTGATTAAATGTTTGTGGCACAGGAATGCTGGACCAAAAAGCAATTTGAGAGGCTCTTCTTCAGTTTTTCGTTCTAATATCAATGAGCGACCATGGGTGTGCAATAAGGCCGTTAATAAATGCGTCACCGCGTCTTGATATCTTTCTTGCTTATACAGGTGTAGTGAAAAATCAAAATTATTACCAAAATGAGAGTCACTGGCAATCGAAGCGCGATAGTTTTCTTCAGCGATTTGGTTATTTTTCTGCTCGCCTGCTGATTCGTGATATTCTAAAGAATGATTTTTAAGGCTAGCCACCATCACGCACTGCATGCTTCGCTCCATGTTACCTTGCTGTTGATGGAGCAAACCTAACTTCTCTAAAGCATCGATGTCTCCAGGATCCTTGGCTACTTTTTGCTCAAGAAAATGAATTAGAATTTCTGGGTTGGCAGCATCATCTTGTCTTTCCTCACGATATAACTCTTCCTCTTTGTTAGAGAAAACAGCATTGATAGTGGATTCAGCAACATCATGAATCGTGAAGTTGACTGGCTCAAACCATCGTTTTATGGACACAAGTTCACGAGCCCGAACAAAGAGATAAAAACCTAAAAATAGTTTCTCTACCTCCTCTTGGTCTGCATGAGATGAACTAAGCGGATAGCCATCGAATTTGTACGACACAATGGGTGGAATGTCTTTGGTAGCTTCCTCATGGGTTGAGCTCGCTAAAATTTCCAGAGACTCTTGCGCGGATGTGGCGTTATTCCTCCTCCTTTCG
>JAGVJZ010000070.1 GCA_020050845.1 Gammaproteobacteria bacterium | reverse complement strand
GTTAAACATTCGGAGTGTAATCTCACTAAGACCGGCTTCTGCGGATCAATTTCGCCTTTTACTAACGCTAAGTGATTCGCCTGATCGATATGACATTCATAGGTATGAACCTTGAAGTTACCGTTATCACGAATAGGAAGATTTGCAACCGCAATTTCATTAACAATACTTTCATTTTTAATGCGGTAAACAATTAAATCTTCAATTGAAACAATTTTAATATTATGTTGCTTTGCGAAAGGAATTAAATCATGCAGTCTTGCCATACTCCCATCTTCATTCAGAACTTCGCAAATCACAGCGGCAGCTTTCAAGCCTGCAAGTCGTGTTAAATCTGTACTTCCTTCCGTGTGGCCGGCACGAGTTAGAACACCTCCTTCACGTGCTCGCAAAGGAAAAACATGCCCAGGAGTCATAATGTCAGCACTAGTCGACTTTTCGTTAATAGCAACTCGTATAGTATGGGCACGATCCTTGGCACTCACCCCTGTTGTGACTCCAGATGCCGCTTCAATGCTTACGGTAAAAGGGGCATGAGTTTGATTGACGTTACGCTTAACCATAAGTGGTAGCGCTAATCGATCGACATCTTCTTCCACCATAGCCAAACAAACTAATCCTCGAGCATATTTCAGCATAAAGTTGATCATTTCCGGGGTAATTTTTTCCGCGGCAACGATGAGATCACCTTCATTTTCTCGAGATTCATCATCGACTAAAATAACCATTCGACCTTCGCGAAGATCTTCTAAGGCTTCCTCAATTTTTGAAAGACTGGAATTTTTCATAGCTGTTCACTATTAAGTTGGTTTAAGACAAGTTTAGCTAAGTAATCAAATTCGACGTTAACTTGATTACCAATTTGTAAATTAGAAAGATTAGTTTTTTCAAGAGTGTGTGGAATTAACATCACTGTAAAACCATCAACAGTGACCTCATTGATGGTCAGACTAACACCATCTACCGCAACACTTCCCTTTTTAACTAAGAATTTCTTATAGATTTCCGGAACATGATTAAAGTGCAGCTCGGTAAATTTATCTTGAGGTTTTATATCTGCTACTTGACACATACCATCGATATGACCTGTAACAAAATGCCCTCCTAAGCGGTCCATCAAACGTAGTGCACGCTCTAAATTCAACTGAGTGCCTATTTCATATTTGATCGCTTTAGTTAAGCGCATAGTCTCAGGAGATAGTTCGACGGTAAATTGAGTCGGCGTGTGCGCTGTCACAGTCAGACAAGCACCGTCAATAGCAATACTTTCTCCTAAGTCAAGATCATTGAACTTAGAGGATACCGTTATCGTAGAATGTTCCTGCCCTGGCTTTATATCAGTAATCTGCCCACAATGATCGACAATACCTGTAAACATATTTTTTGCCCTACCACAGTATTTCGCATGCAGAATCATAACCTAAATTAAACCAGGTGATTGACTTTGCACGTTCAAAAAAATTTTCGCTTGCATTAAAGGCGCTTATTGCGTCATGTCCTAACAATTTTGGTGCAACGTAGATATAACTTTGTTGAGTTAGATTCTGTTGAGCTAAAGACGTAAAAATTTTGCCACCTGCTTCTACCCATAGCTCTTGAACACCCATAAATCCAATATGTTGAATCACTTCGTGAAGATTAAGCTGGTTATCAGAAGCTGCAACTTTCTGGCATTCAACTCCAACGTTTTTCAGCGTTGATATTTTATGTTCATCTTCCGACGAATGAAATACGGTAATTTTATCGGTACTAGAAAATATATTTGCATTTAGCGGCAAATCCAAATTCGCATCCAACACAAATAACCGCTTAGCAATGACTTCTTCATTTAAGCGCACATTTAGAAAAGGATTATCTTGAATAATTGTTTTTGCTGAAGTCAAAATGGCATCGGCTCGTTTTCGGCCTTGATGGGTATATTCTTTTGCTTCTTGACCGGTGATATTAACCGGTTTACTCACCTCATCAGCAATTTTTGCGTCAAGACTAATTGCTAATTTTGATACAACCCAAGGCTGTTTTGTCTGGACCCAATGCTGATAGCTTCGATAAAAGAGCTTAATTTCATCATGATCGACTTTAAGGCAGGTGATTCCATGTTCTTGTAGAATCTTTTGACCTTGACCTGCCACTTCAGGATTTGGGTCTTCATAACCAAAATAAACTTGCTTAATGCCTTTTTTAATAATTAAGTCGGTACAAGGTGGGGTCCTACCCCAATGGCAGCAAGGTTCTAGCGTGACATACAAAGTGGCTTCGCTTAGATCACCCTCAACTTTCGAACAGGCAACAACCTCGGCATGAGCCATGCCAACACCTTCATGAAAGCCTGAAGCAATGATTTCATCATTAAGCACTAAAACAGCACCAACTGCAGGGTTTGGGGCAGCGAATCCTTTGCGGATCTGTGCCAGCTTTAACGCCTCCGTTAGGTAATACTGATGATTCAAATTTGCCTCTTAATAAATGTACTTATATAGGGTGGTTAATATACTATTTTTGCTTAAAGTTTTCACTAGTCTTATTCAAATGCATTAAACCCGGTTAGATATTTCCCTAGGATTAAGTGGTGCACGTTATCCGTTCCTTCATAGGTAAAGACTGATTCTAAATTAACCATATGTCGAATCACCGGATACTCTAAGCTGATGCCACTTGCCCCCATCAGATTTCTGCAACTCCGTGCAATTTTCAAAGCTTCGCGGCAATTATTCATTTTAGCCAAAGAGACCATTTCTGGAGTGGCTAAGTTTTGATCCTTAAGCCGACCTAACTGAATATTAAGACATTGTGCTTTAACAATTTCACTAAATATATTAACCAGTGCTTCTTGGATTAATTGGAATGAAGCTAAGGGTTTTGAAAACTGCTTCCTGGTAATTGTATAGTCAAGAGTCGTTTCATAACACGACATTGCTGCTCCCATCGCGCCCCACGCAATACCGTACCGAGCTTGATTTAAACAACTTAACGCGGCACCTAGCCCTTTTTGAGTGCCTACTAATAAATTTTCGTCAGGGACGAAACAATCTTCCAATGAGATTTCACCGGTTGCAGAAGCGCGTAATGAAAATTTCTTGGTGATTTCACGAGCTTTATAACCTTTCATATTTTTTTCTACGATAAAACCCCGAACACCTTCTGACGTCTTCGCCCAGATAATCGCCAAATCAGCAAACGGTCCATTGGTAATCCACAGCTTAGTGCCATTTAAGATCCAGCCACCACTCACCTTATTGGCGTTAGTTTTCATGCTTGCTGGATCAGAACCAGAATCAGGTTCTGTTAAACCAAAACAACCAATCAACTGACCTTTGGACATGGGTAAAAGATATTTATTTTTTTGTTCAGTCGACCCAAATTGATAAATTGGGTACATGCATAAGCTGCTTTGCACAGAGACAAAGCTACGAAGTGCACTATCTGCCCGTTCTAATTCTTGGCAGGCTAGCCCATAGCTCACATAACTGGTCTGACTCCCGCC
>JAGVJZ010000065.1 GCA_020050845.1 Gammaproteobacteria bacterium | reverse complement strand
TTACCTTGATTCCGAGTGTTCTACACATTCATTATTGATAGTAGGTCTCAGAGCTGGCCCACGAGTTATTCATTCTAACTGGTTCAGGAATGCCATTTTGTGATGAGACAATTGAGCGCACACTGTCCCAATCTATCGCCATATCACGGTTGGGTAACGCCGCCATAATCGATCTTTCCGCAGAAATCATGTTTAAATCGGTCGGAGTAGAGCCGGTATTGATTGGCACGTGGGCTTCGACGAAGAACTGACCATTTTGCCACCCAGCCTTGTAAGGTTGGTTGATCACTTTGACAGGAGTTCCTGTTTTAACCTGTTGGTATAATTCCTCAACGTCGGCATTAAACAAACGGACGCAGCCGGCGCTAGTGGTTTTACCGATTGACCAAGGTTGGTTAGTGCCATGAATAAGATAACCATGAGTGCCAAGGTACATTGCATAAGCACCTAGCGGGTTTTCAGGGCCTGGTGGCACTACATTTGGAAGATGATTACCGGTTTGTTCTAAAACCCAGGCGCGTATCGTGGATGACACTGTCCAGCTAGGATTAGTCGCTTTACGAATAATACTCGTTGAAGTCGTCGGGGTTCGCCAACCTTGTCTACCTAGACCAACCGGATAGGTATAAACGATGTTGCTGTGCTCAGGAAAATAATAAAGTCGGCATTCTGCGATATTAATCACAATGCCCTTGCGATACTTTGGTAGCACAAATTGAGCGGGCACGGTCACAGGTTGCCCGGAATATAATTCACCTTCTGCGGGCAGTTGCGGATTAGCATCCGCCATCTCATAAGCGCCAACACCATAACGATTACCAACATCAGTCAATGTTTCACCGGATTCAGATCTTGCAGTAAAGGTTTGACCGACTAGATCGCTTCCCGGTTCAATTTGGTATTGGTTTGAAAAGGCCGCGAGTGGGCAGAATAGAAGTGACAAAATCAAATAATTTCTTTTAAACATAGTTAACTCCATTTAACTTGTTTTAAAGTTTCAAAAAAAAACTCAGTTAAGAAACTGAGTTTTTTTAATTTCTATTGTTTGATTTTAGAAGAGTTAATCACGATTTCCAGAAAATGCGCCTAAGATTCGCAACAAGCTCACAAACAAGTTGAAGATCGAAACGAACAATGAAAGGGTGGCCATGATGTAATTGTCTTCGCCGCCATTTATGATGGCACTCGTGGTATATAAAATATACGCAGATGATATCAGCGCAAAGGCACCAGAAATAATGATACTAAAGATAGGCATCTTCAAAAATATGCCCGCGATAGCTGCTAAAAATACGCCCGTCGTAGCGACGAATAGGAAACCACCTAGGTAATTAAAATTCTTACGAGTGGTTAGTACATACCCTGAAAGAGATAGGAAGATTAAGCCTGTGGCACCTAAGGAAGTCATGATGATCTGGCCACCATTGGCATAGGTACGCATAGTCATATCTAAAATGGGGCCTAAGGCATACCCCATAAAACCTGTAAAGGCAAAAACGGCGGCGACGCCCCATGGGCTATTGCAAAGCCTTCGTGCTAAAAATGACAAGCCAAACATCCCCGCAAGCATTAATAATAATCCGGGTCTTGCATGGGTAGCCATTGAAAAAGCAGCAGTCAGGCTACTAAAGAGCAAAGTCAAACTGAGCAAGAAATAAGTTTTGCGCAGTACCACATTGGATGCGATCAGATTTTCTTTAGAAGTACTGATGGAATAATTTTGAAAAGACATATAGACTCCTCCGCCTAAATTGTGACCCTAGAATTTATTTATCATAACACTCGAGATAACACTTTGGTATATTTGATCATTTTAGATATACTAATGCAACTTACATGGAGAGGTGGCTGAGCGGTCGAAAGCGGCGGTCTTGAAAACCGTTGAGGGGAAACCCTCCCAGGGTTCGAATCCCTGCCTCTCCGCCAAACATAATAAACAATAATAATAAAATATGGAGCTAATTCATCCTATGATCGAACTAGCCACTTACTAATCTGTTCGGAGAATGCCTTGATTAAAGTATTAATAGTAGACGATCACGATTTAGTTCGTACGGGCATTAGAAGAATGCTAGAAGACATACAAGGTGTCAAAGTTACTGGTGAAGCACGAAATGGTAAGGAAGCGATACGGTTAGCAAAAGAAACCCGTCCAGATGTGGTATTGATGGATGTCATGATGCCTCCAGGAATAGGAGGACTTGATGCGACCAAGAGTCTGCTTCGGACCGATCCCGACATTAAAGTATTAGTCGTTTCTGTTTGTAATGATGATCTTTTCCCGGCTAAATTGCTGCAAGCCGGTGCCGCTGGCTATTTAACCAAGGGCGCCAGTCGCGATGAAATGGTACAAGCGATTAGGGCGGTTCACTCCGGCCAACGCTATATCAGCCCTGCCGTTGCACAGCAACTCGCTTTCAAACACATCACCGACAAAGACGAATCACCTTTTGCTTCTCTCTCAGAAAGAGAACTGCAAGTGATGATCATGATCACTCACGGCAGTAAACCTCAAGAAATTTCTGAAAAGCTCAACCTAAGCCCGAAGACAGTGAATAGTTACCGCTATCGGATCTTCGAAAAACTCGATGTTAAGAATGATGTTGAACTCACCTTACTTGCTATTAAGCATGGATTAGTGGACTCGGCATCCATTGGTGGCAGTGGCAGCGGAAGTTCGACAGAGAAATAAAGATCAACACCCTCTAACCCTCTCCCGCAAGCGGGAAAGAGGAAAAAGTAGTTAATCATGTTTTTTCAGCCACACCAACCAGCTCTCTTGGGTGTTCGCTTTAGCATACTCATAAAATTCCCCTAGAAACGTCAAGCGGCTTTGCGCTTTTTCCTTCAAAATGTCCGGCTTCTTAGATTTCTTTTTGGCTAGGTTAATGCCGCCTAGGATATGCTGGCGATGAATAATATCTTCAAATGAAACATTCTTAGCGTTACGTAGCATGTCGGCCATTGTCATAAAGGTGGTCGTACGACCTTTTCCTGCTTTGCAATGAAAATATAAGTATTCTGATGGTGGGATTGATCGGATAAAATTAACGAATCTATCAACTTCTTGATCATTGGGTCGATGATGATCCGGGATATCAAATCGGAG
>JAGVJZ010000056.1 GCA_020050845.1 Gammaproteobacteria bacterium | reverse complement strand
TTATGAATATTACTGCGTGTCGGTCTTCGTTCATGGAGTGGTTGTTGATCCCTTTGTGGTTTATGAAAACTTAGACGCCCAAATTGTACAGCGCTCTGTTTGAGATGACCGAATTTCTTAAGAATTTTATCGACAACATCTGAATGTGACTTACCCAACTTTGGTGTCATATAATTCGAGACAGAATTAATAAGATTACTTTCAATCAATTTATCTACCGTCTCATCAAATTTCATTGCAAGAAGAATGGAAAATATAGAATATGCTGCATATAGTTTGGATTGTTCATCCAAAAATATATATGTAGGTGCCACCCAATAAAGAGCGAATAATACAGATTCTTTCCAGGTGGGTTCATTTCCGATAGGTACTGAACTAATTCTAATATTTGGCTTTAATTTTTTGGAAAACATCTTGTCATACTCAGATAATATTTTCTGCAAGTCTTCTCTGACCTTCGACGCTCTCATAGACAATCTTTGTGCTGAGTGATTGTTATCATTTTCAGTTGAAGGATTTAATTTCCTCCTCAACACGTATCCACTATTGTTCGGAACTTCTACAGACCTTTGTAGGTATCTTGAAGTGTTTCCTTGCGAGCTACTGACGTAATCTGGAATTATCTTCAGATTGCCTCCATTATTAAAATCTACCCTACTCTGTCTAGCTTCTGTGCATCTGAAGAACTTTGAAAATGAAGTCACTCCGGTGGAACGGTTCCAACTAACATCAAAATATGGCTGCCCTAATTGATTGATTTGCAAGGCTACTTCCGAATTTTGCTTACGCCTAATCGGGTTGTACTCTATTGCAAGCTTCTGCTCAGGAATTTTTTTAGGCGCTGCGGCCTTTGGATTATTTTCAGGGGATGATTTACTTTCGCCACCTCTGTGATGCTCTTTAGATATTTTCGCACTAATGTTATTGTTTGTCCCCCAATGCAATTCTATATCAGCAGCATATAATCGCAGTTTTTTGGCCGCATTATTGCCAATAGCATTGCCACTTAGATAGATGGCTTCAAGCCCACCTCGTGTTCTCCTTATTTGTTCTGCAAGAAACGTAGCACCCGCTTCACCAAGATTTTGATTTCTCAAGTCAAGGACTTTAGCTTTTGTTGCCAAGGCTCGCTCGATTCTTGCATAAAGTTTATTTCGCTCTATGTAAAATTGAATTGTTTCAATATTCTCGGTAGAAAAATTAGCTTTTTTGAAGTCAACTTTAATTATACGGTAGTTCTTTTCAATTAAATCAATGAGACTGCTCGCACTATCGTCCATGATGCATTTCGGCAAAAGGAGAGTGGTAATGCTTTTGTCATTTAATAAGCTGTAATCAATTAACATTTCTAAGTCGTCACTTGATAAATAACAAGTGCTAAGATTTAAAACTTTTTTACTCGAGGCAATACATTCACGATACATTGTATGTGCGCTTGACATCTCAAATAATTGATAGCATTCGTATTCATCTGGCATCATAAAAATTTCAGGTTCATCTTCTTGCACTTCTAATTGAGGTATCTGCTCATAGCGCTTATCAAACTCACCACGATTAATTGGCTGCTTAAAGGTTGGGACAGCAGGAGACGAGAAGAGCCATTGGATATCGCTTATTGCTGTTCTATCTATATCTGTATTAGGAGATCCTTCAGGAGTCGGCTCTTGATTTATAATTGCTAATAAGTTTGAAGAAGCTTCGCTAAGAGGCTCGCTAACTGCTGGGTCTAGTGTAGGCAATACTACAGGCTCCAGGTTCTGGTATAGGCCTGCAGGAATTGGATCATAATTTAACGGAAGTTTTGCAGTAGAATTAGAAGTGCCCAAATCCGCCAGGATCTTCAGCTGATAGTTCTGCAGGAGTCTTAATACAAAGCTTAACTCCCTCGAATCTTGTCTGGTCAGTTGGTAAAGTTCTTTGCTCGTGATGGTATTCGGAATCTCATCTTCCGATAGCGCATGAAATTGCACTATACCTTCCTGTGCATCCCGGTCAGATACATTGTATTGTCTAACAAGCTCTGTGGTGACATATCTTTGTATATGCTTATGAGCTGCACTTCTAATGCACATAACTGTATCTAGTGAAGCAGCCAGCGCAGCTGCAAAACGTTCCCCAATTACTTTTTTGTCTTGTAATAGTTTAATTTGCTTAAACAAATTAAAAGCATCCCAGCCTAGAGGGGATTGTAAAAGGTTATTAAATAATGACAAATCCAGAATGGTAAAAATAAGAGGTCGAAAATATAAATTTTTTATTGGGGCGACGTATTTGCGATCTTTTTGTTGTGTTGAATTAAATTGTCTATGGTGATAGCTAAATTGCTGTAAGGCATACGCCTTATGGAACGATAGATCATTATGTGTTTTTAACAGACAATTAGCTAAGGCGCGCTGAAAATCTTGATAAACATTTTCATCGCCAAATTCATAACTATAAAGACAGGTATGCGTCAACAATGCATAAAATGGTGTATAGGTCATTTTGTTATTTTTCTTTTCTCTTTCTAGCTTTGCATAATTTAAAATAATCTCATCAACAGGACCATATAAGCCGTCTATTCGATTATTAGATACTTTAGGTGATAAGTTGTAGTCAATGTGTAACTTGTAAGGTTCGAAGGCTGTCTTAAGAAGAAATTTAAAAAGTCTTATAAAGCAGATAAAGTAGGCATCAATAAAACTTCGAACCCCTGCTTTAATATTATTAGTTAAAGCAATACCAAATTCATAATCTGAATTATCTAAGGCCATTCCATAACCGGTAGATCCCAAACCTAATACTACAAATGAACAGGGAGGTTCCCCTAAAATTTGAACACAATCACTTACCACTAAATTGACTAATTGTCGTAGTTCACTATTGTATTCAGATATAGAATTTAAATCCGTGCCTGATCGGTTAGCTCGTTTAAAATTATAAAGTGAAAACCATTGCAGAAAGGTTGAATCTCGAACACTGTGCTTTTTTAACAGAATAAAAGCAGCTTTGAGGTTGGTAAGGTCACCATGAAATAAACTGAGCATTTCAGGCAACTTCAACAGCATTCTTTCCACTATACCTGTCGAATCGTTTATCTTGCAACAAATAGCAAATAATCGTGTATAAACCGCCAACTGATCAAAGCTAAAATAAGCCACAGCAATATTTTTTCTCTTCACTTCTAATGCAAGCTCTAGCTGCTCTTTTACTGCGACAACCAACCACTCCTGCCCCCTAGCTTCGCATTCTTGGGCAAGAGCTTGGTAACAGCTAATCAAGGCCGGATGGTGTAGAGAATATCTTTGTAACAATTGGATCGACTGCTTTAGATATTGATCTCTTCTGGTGTTTAATATGGCGCACATCTGCACACTTGCTAATTCAAAGGAATCAATGGGATTGCGTGCTAAAAACTCAGTAACAAATTGCTGACTTGCCACTGGAGGATGGCTGTTGTTCTCCCTACACAAAAAAATTATGTAAGCATGAATCTTTAGAATTTCTCTACCGATGGATTCATGCCAAGTTAATTTCGATAATCTGTCAATAGCTTCGTGAAGAAGATGAAGGTGCATCATCTGCACCGCAATGGAAAAATGTGATTTAACAAGTGCCACGTTAGTTAATGCTCGTTCTCGAATAGCATCCGAATGCTTTTGATTTAATCCAGCGTGCAACCACCGCAACTCTTGAAGAATAATTATCTGGCGACCGAAAAATCCTAATGTACTGTAAATATCTGCCAATATCCGTAAAAGACGTGCTTTTCCCAAGGTAGCAGGTTGTGCAAATGGCAGAAGTGATTCAATATGCGATTTGAGCTCTTGTGCAAACACATAATGTTTCGGAGTCGCTTTTTCGAACGGATAATTCGTCACTAGTAGGTAAGAGAGCCGGTCAAGTACCGGGTTTTCTGCTTGCTTTTTAGACGGTGAAGGTGTTTCAACCCCTGCTCTAATCAATTCTTGCAAACCTTTATGAAAAGATACTCCTTCTTGATCTACGTCTCTAATTAAGGCAAACCGTCTTAACTGTTCAACAATTTCTTTTAGCGTGTATTCACGTTCAATGTGATCATAACTATCCACAAGGACTTTTAATATCAGAGATGGGAGATAAGAACCATTTAGGAAGCTACATTTTCGAATGAACTCAGCAACGCCGTTATCGTGCTGTATTAAATAGCTCATTGTGATTTTGCAGACCAGCTCTAGAAGTGCTGGTTTTTCACCATAGTCAAACTGTTTAATTTTCTCAATGTATTTAGCAATGGTAACTTTATCTTTATTTTCGCGTATAAATGCACAAGCAATGCTTAAACTTAGTGGGTGGCACTTTAGAGTTTTAGCAAGTTCTGGCGTTGCTCCGTCACAACCTAACGTCGCTTCTACTAATTTTGCTGCTTCCCGTTCTTCCATATTTCGGACTTCGAAATTGCTATATTTGGCGCACGGGAGGTTAGAGGTAATAATAATATTACCATCAGTAGGCAGTGAATTGAGAAGTTTGGGATCATTAAAATCGAAGTTATCATAAACTACCAAGAAATCTTGATTTTTAGACAGCCACACTCTTACTTTTTCGCAAGCATTGTCAAGCGTTATCAAAGTTATATTTTGTTTTTTACCAAACTCTAGGCATTCCCAAGCAAGTTGGTCGTAGGATCCAGCATTGAACCACGCTCTTATCATGAAATTCGTCGCTACGGTAAGAATGTAGCCTGCTAGTTGTGACTTGCCGACACCACTGTGCCCATACAAAACAATAACTGATTGGGGATTATTCTTTTCTCGATTAAGCTCTAACTGAATTTGATTTACTAAAGCAGGTCGGATAATAAAGTCTTTTGCAATAGAGGGCAGTTTCCAGGTATACAGAAGTTTATTATCTACTTCGATCAGTATATTTTGAACAAAATTCGAATCAATATGCTTCAAGATATCAAAGTGGTTACTATCAACACCGTGATCAGTCGTAATAACATTATCACCCCAACCTAATGTTTTGTCCTGCACATATAACTCTGTTGATTTTTTAGATCTTAAAACGAATATTTTGCTACCCGGATTGAGATACAGTGGCTTTTGAATATGATGCATTTCGGTATTGACTAAACTGGTGATGAATTTAAACTCATCGATGTTTTGATCGTACGATTTTTCTTGTAATAATCTTTCAAACCCTTGAAATAGTAATGATAAGTTTTTGCGATTATTATTGTTCGCTGCCGAACGCCATACGTCCTCGTAGAGTGCTTTTTCTTTTGCAGCATCAATGTCAACTGTTTGCTGATTCAGGAGTCTATCTCTGTCACCCCACTGATCTCGCAATCTCTTAAGCATTTCAACACAAAGCTCTACAAAAGGAACAGAGGGCATAGTCTGTAAAGTTATTGGTGAAATTGAATCCACAATAAACGTGATAACTTTAAAATTATAAGACAGTAATATCCTGGTCATTTCAAAAGCGATCGTCCCTCCTGTTGACAAACCTAATAAAACGATTGGACCTGAATAATTTTTAGCTTCGCGCAACTGTATTATGCGTTTCACATAGTCTCGAGCAAACTCTTGAATCGTATCGGGAGTAAAGAAAGAATCGATAAGTGCATGAGCCCTAAAACCATAAACAATTCGATTTGGCAAAACTCGCTGTGCAAAACCAAGATAGGTGTCCTCTGGATTTCCTAGTACCGAATGAATGCAATATACCGGGATGTTTTCTCCATTAGGAATCATCGCGACCAAAGGATCAAAATCAGTCTTTTCAGATTTTATTCGTCTGGCTAAGGATGCGACCGTTGGGTTGGCTGCTAAATCCTGCATACCAGCTAAATGAAATTTAGGATAATCGTGGCTTTTATAACGTGCTTTGAGTCGAGCTAAAAAGCTTAAGAATAATAATGACGTTCCACCCAGATCAAAAAAATTATCATAAATCGAAAAGTCAATTTCTAGGTCTAAGCAAGCTTTCATTTCTTTGTAAAGATAATATTCAATAGCATTATCCACATTAGGGGCTTTGAATGGCTTAAACCTAACTAACTCGATGTTTTCTTTCTCCTGGGCAACTAATTTACGATCTATTTTTTTACTACTACCAGTTCTCGGAAGATCTGTTTTCCTAATTACCCAATGTGCAGGCCACATATAACGAGGCTTTTGTAGGGCTAGAAATTGATAAAGATCGATGGTGTCAATTGGTCGACCATCTTTGGGAGTGACATGCACAATAATCTTATGCATGTTGATACCTAATTGCTTGTTCACCTTTGTGTGTTTCACTACGCAAATTTCTTTAATAGGTGACTCAGGCTTTTCCGCATGGTTACTAAGCGTTTGTTCTATTTCTAACAAACTCACTAACTTACCATCAAGCTTAAATTCTTCTCTAATTCTACCGAGGTAATGCATGTTGCCATCTTTATCAAACTTAACTCGATCACCCGTTAAATAAATATCTCCTAATCGTTCATCTTTAATAAACGCTTTCTTCGTTAGCTCTTTGCTGACATAACCTCTTGCCACACCTGTTCCGGCGATGCATAACTCACCTTCTTGATCAATTTTGGTAATAATCTTTCGCTTACTATGCTCACAGTCTTCATCGTCAACAATTTCTAAGAGATAAGTACGTAAGCCGAGGAACGACTTACCTATATGCATTTGCTCTTGGCAAGCGACAATGGTTGTGCCAATAGTAACCTCGCTGGGACCATAACCATCAAAGCGTGATTTTTTTTGATCCTCCCAGAGTTTAATAGATTCTTTGTAAGCAGCTTCCCCAGTGCTCAAAACAATCCTCAATGTTTTAAAGTTTTCAGGTTTCAAAATTAAGAGTAGAGATGACACAAAAACAGCAATGGTGATATTTTTAAGGTTGTAGAAATTTTCTAATGCAGCCGGATCAGATCGTACCTCGTCAGGAACAAACGTCACGCGCGCCCGACTTCCTAATGCAATAAAAATTTCGTATAAACTGGCATCAAATGCTAACGAGGCAAACTGAGCAACATTATCTTTGGGAGTAATTTCAAATGCTTCTCTTGAAGCAAGAATTATGTTCTTAATTCCTTTATGTTCGATCTTTATACCTTTTGGTTCAGCTTCAGAACCTGAAGAGAAAACTATATAGGCTAAGTCGGTTGGATAAACTCGATAATCAATATTGTTAGTTGAAAATGAGCTGGTATCTATTTTATCGAGCACGACTGTAGGGACGTCACTCAATATAGGTTTGATTCGCGGTTCCAGCCTGGACTGGCTGATGACAATCGCTGGCTTTACGGCATTACAAACCTGCTTAATACGTTGTTCCGGCATTATTTCTGGATTAGTATCCAAGGAAAAAAAAGCGCAACCCGACTTCATAATTGCTAATATCGTAATTAAGTAATCGACGGACCGATTTATAAAAACTGCAACAATAGTTTCTTTCCTATTATTGTTGTCAGTGGTAATAGCTGACTTTCTTTGGATTAAATAATGAGCTAATTGATTTGCTTTTGCATTGAGCTCGTTGTAAGACAATCCAAATTCTGTGAAAGCATCTTCAGCCGCTCTTAAATCAGCAGAGTCCGGATCAGCTGCTAGAGCTTCTACAATTTCATGAAAACATCCAATTTCAGTGAAAAATATTGGCGTGCCATTTTCAAAAAACTTCTTGCCCAGCCTGGCTGGTCTCAAAGGTCGGAAATATTCGTGCGCATATTTACTTCCAAGTGGCGGACCAAATTTTTTTGTTAAATCTTCTTCTACTTTAAGTACTCGAGCGTTATCCACTAAATTTTGTGGCCAGCTAATAGTTCTCACGGAGTTATTATTGGCCAAAGCAGCTTGTATTTGCTCGATGTCGGTGATCGTTAGTGAGCAGGCACTCAGATCAATATGTCGAATGTCGCAAATAGTACTTGAAATTTCGTCTAATAAATTAGGAGGAAGCATGGTAGAAAAAATCCTAAATTCTTATTTGTCTCGAAGCTGTAACGCAAAAACTATACAACAATTTACATATTTTTATAAATACTCATAACACATTTTGATATAAAAGCGGTATAATCTTCGTTTTTCAAAAATTAGTACTCGTTTGTTATGCAATTTATTAAACCTGAATGGCCGGCACCAAACAACATTCACGCCTATACCACGACACGAGAAGCTGGCTATAGCCCACCACCTTTTGCGAGTCTGAATTTAGGAAAATCTGTTAATGACGATGCGAGCTTCGTTAGCAAAAATCGCGAATTACTTATCCGCTCTTTAGGCTTACCTTCTGAGCCGATTTGGTTGAAGCAAGTTCATAGCAATAAAGTGATCAACATTGATCAACTTTCAAACACAGCTCAACCTGAAGCAGATGCATCTATTACGACCATAGCAAACCGTGTCTGTATAGTGATGACAGCTGACTGCCTACCGGTTTTAATATGCAACCGTGATGGTACTAAAGCCGCTGCAATTCATGCCGGCTGGCGAGGATTAGCAAGTGGTATTCTGGAAAATGCCATAAAAGAGTTAAATGAACCTGTTGAACAACTACTGGCATGGTTAGGCCCTGCCATCGGACCTACTCGTTTTGAGGTATCTGAAGATGTGGTCACGGCGTTTCTGGAAAAAGATGCAAAAGCGCAATCTGCCTTCATTCCAAAGGACGCAACACCCGGCAAATGGCTGGGTAATTTATACCTTTTGGCAACCCAACGATTGCAAAATCTTGGTCTTCTTGAGGTCTATGGTGGCAATCACTGCACCTACACGGATGAAAAAAACTTTTATTCATACCGACGCGACCAAGGCGTTACTGGTAGAATGGCGACATTAATTTGGTTGAGTGCTTAAATTGTGAGGAAACAAACGATGACAAACAAACTCTATAATATCATTGCCTGCTTAGCGTTAAGCTGCATGATACTGCATCCGACTTATGCCAAAGTGCCACCTATGCTGCACGGCAAATCTGACAATCCTGAGTTAGCAAATATGCTCCAAAAAATTATGCCTGCTGTGGTTAATATTACTGCCCAAGGTGATGCACCAATGCAAACCCCTCAACAACAAGCAGCAAAACAACCTCGAGCAACTAGCCCTTACAATCCCTTTCCTCGCTTTCAAGCGGTTGGATCCGGGGTCATCATTGACGCCGAAAATGGCTTTATTGTAACGAATGCGCATGTTATTCGGCATGCTGATGTGTTGATTGTTGCTCTAAATGATGGTCGCAAAGTAAAAGCTCGCAAAATCGGCGAAGACCCTGCAACAGACATTGCGATTATTCAAATCTATGCCAAACATCTTGGAGCGATCCCTTTAGCTAATTCGAACACGGTTAAAGTAGGTGATTTCGTTGCAGCAATTGGTAATCCCTTTGGTCTCCAACAAAGTGTCACATCAGGGATGGTCAGCGCCTTAAACCGTAACGTCGGCATTGAAGGTCCGATGGGCTATGAAAACTTTATCCAGACCGACGCTTCGATCAACCCTGGAAATTCAGGTGGAGCTCTCGTAGATATCGAAGGTAAATTAGTAGGTATCAATACCGCTATTCTGGCACCTTTAGGTGGCAATATTGGTATTGGATTTGCCATTCCAAGCAACATGGTCAACAACGTCGCAGCCCAACTTATCAAATATGGCAAAGTTCAACGCGGAATGTTAGGAATCATGGTGCAAGATTTGACGCCTGACTTGGCCGATGCCTTCAAAATTCATGATGCTAAAGGAGCCTTAGTGACTCAAATCACCCCTGGTTCTCCTGCTGAAAAAATTGGTTTAAAAGCAAAAGATGTCGTTCAAACAATTAATAACGAATCCATTACCAACGCAGCACAACTTCGTAGTATTGTGGGTACACTGCCAATCGGCACAAAGTTAAATATGATCGCGCTTAGAGATAAAGAACGATTAAACTTCAATGCCATTATTCAAGATGTTCCAAAAGCAGATCTCACTAATAAGAAACAAATTCTTTCAGGTATTCGACTTAGCAACTTCGTGCAACTTGATCCATCTTTAGGAACCGTTAAAGGTGTACTTGTACTACAAGTTGAAGACTCAAGTAACGCTTGGTTAGCTGGTTTACGCCCAGCAGACGTCATCCTAACGGCCAACGAGAAGCCTGTCGGGGATATCGATAACCTCGCTAAGCTTGCAGCCTCTTCAAGCGACCAATTAATATTAAAAGTCCGTCGTGAAGGTGGTGTTTTGTACATCGTCATTACCTAGACTTTAATCGTCTTCCCGCCACGAAAATCTACTTGTTCCCTCTCCCGCTTGCGGGAGAGGCTAAGACAAGGGTTTTTTATCAACAAATAATAAATCCTTAGACACTCAAACCTTAAAATGCTAAATTATGTCAGTTTTTAATCCAAATTTGAGCATTATGAATGAGAACACCCCTACTTAAAAAACTTCTTTTTTCTTTGATCGTGAAGCATTGCATGGACCTGCCTGCCGAGTCTCCGGCTTTTAAGAAACTTGAAGAGAGCGAATTAGGTCAGCAGGTAAAAAAACTTATTGATTTGAATCGAAAGCTCATCGCTCTTAGCGCTGCAGGGAAAAAAGTAAGATGGTCAAGCTCCGAAGTCACTGCACTTCTACATCAATATGACGAAACGCTTAAAAATTTGGGATTCACCAATCAAGAACTTATAGAATTATTTCCCGCAGCAAGACCATGGCCCACAATGTTATCGCTAGTTGAGCAATGCTTGGCAGCTTGCGGAACGCTATCTCGGAAGAAGAATCTACCAAATCCAAAACATCTACTAGTACCTCAGGAGCTAACAGAAAATCTCAACAATGATGAACTAATATTCCAGTTAATCCAAAAAACTCTTATCAATTTATGCTCTGAAGATAGAAAAGAATTTATAACTAAACATAACTTTTCTACCAAAATGGTCCAAGAGCTTTATGCTCCTTTAAACAAAACTCCAAGCTTTAAAAGTTATTCTCCTGCAGGATCTCAAGAAATAATTGAATTTTTATTTAAGCTGATCACTGATCCTAATGCTACCTTATTACAAACAGATCAAAAGAATAGGAATGTATTTCATTTAGCTGCTGAATTGGCACCGACTTTTGCATTAAAAAAGTTATGCACCTTACCAGAATTTGATCCTAATACTAAAAATAGTGGCAATGAAAATATGGTGCACTTTGCAGTGAAGAATTGCGAAGATTCAAATCTGAAATTTCTATTAACTCTGCCTCAAGGTGCTTCTTTAATAAATGAAGGAACCAATGAAAAAAGAACACCTTTACATGTAGCGGTGCTCGCTAAATCTCTTTCAAAAGTCACTCTTCTAGTCAATGCTGGCGCTGATTGCAATAGTGGTGATCTTAACGGTAATACTCCCCTACACTTAGCAGGAAGCGAAAAATGGAGTTATGAAAAAGGTGCAGAGATGGTCACTTTTCTTTTATCACAACAGAGTGTTCAGACCGAATTACAAAATAGTGACCACCTAACCGCTTATGAGCTAAGTTTTGTCTCACCAATAAATTGGTATATCGCAGTTTCTTTCCAACAATTTTATGAAGAAAGTGAACATTCCTTCTATGACGCAGAACTAAACTCACTGAATTCTTTTGATCTCGTATTGACAGCGCTTCGCGAAAGCAGAGGCATGATTCTTTTTAATGAATATATAAAAAAATTTCCAGAGGTGCTCTTAGAGTTTCGTGGTCCCTTGGGGGAAACGATTGTGGAAATTATTAATCAAGGACGAGTCAATAATCCGGGAAGAAGCCATATAGTTCAAGAATTACTGAAAACATTGTCCGCTGAATTACCCCAATTGTTTTTAACAAGAAATGATGCAGGACAAACAGGCATTGAGCAAACTCTAGCAAGTTTTGATTGGTCTTCTTGGCGAAACCTTAATGATTACTCACAAGGATATGATTGGTCAAACCTAGTACATTCAGATTTTTTTTATTACAACACAACTCCTAATGAGCGATTTTATAATTTTCTTAATAAATTGGCTATCTTCGCGGTCGTGTTGTATGTTGTCTGCGCTATTGGTCTGCAGATTGATCATGGCTTTAATATCAAAGGGAACTTGATTTTCGCTACAATATTCGCAGGGGCGCTGGCACTTTACCTTTTTTGGATAAATACTTCATCCAGGAATCGTGATGAGCTAGGCGCTAAATTGAAACAAATTGCACTGGCAATTCTACAAACACCTGTAGATAAATTTAAAGGTCTATGCCTGAGCTCTAAAGAGACCAGCGATGAAGAATTAGCACTACTACCCGTGCGAAAAACTGAAAACATTGAAGCAATTGAACCTATCCATTCTCACCCAGCAGGGATGAAGTTTGCTCATCATCACGTTAAAGCTTCGGATCTACCATCAACTTTAGATGCCTTAGAAAATTATCTAAAAAAATCAAAAGCAATCATGAATGTCGAATCAGCCGGATGCATCAATAAATTGTTGGGAAAACTATCAGGGTATAAGGAACAATCCCCTCAGCCTCAAGAAATACTAAATATTTTAGATGAAACATTCGATGCAAACGCTCTTAATCTTTTTGATCAAAACTTTAAATCTCAGCTTGCCGATTTTTATTCAACGATCAACGAGCTCTGTCTTGAAGCTAGGAGTTATGCCCCGACTCGAAGATACGGGACTGCATAAAATTATGGAGCTGCTATCAGGATGGTTTCTTGGCTTTCGCGGGACTGACAAAATATCATTCCTTCGTTCCCGGTTATGTTCCCGTACATAAAGTTTATGCACAACTCCAGGGAATCGTCGTCCTTGGCCGCAAAGTAGCAGACAAAAACGTAGCACTATCCAGCCAAGGATCAAGCACATAAACTTGAAGTGACTATTGAAATAGCATCCTTTTCATATGATTGGCGCTAGATCCCTCGCCTACAAGTATTTCGCGTTCTACAAGTGATTAGCGGCGAGGGACGTAGATCTTAAGAGTCGACGTCCTTGGCCGCAAAGTAGCAGATAAAAACGTAGCACTATCCCGCCAAGGATCCAGAACATAAACTTGAAGTGACTACTGAAATAGCACCCTTTTCATACGATTGGCGCTAGAGCCCTCGCCTACAAGTATTTCGCATTCTACTAGTGATTAGCGGCGAGGGACGACGACCTAAATAACTAGGAATCGTCGTCCTTGGCTGCAAAGTAGCAGACAAAAACGTAGAACTATCCAGCCAAGGATCCAGTACATCAACTTGAAGTAACGACTGAAATAGCACCCTTTTCATAAGATGGGCGCTAGATCCCTCGCCTACAAGTATTTCGCATTCTACAAGTGATTAGCGGCGAGGGACGTAGATCTTAAGACTCGACGTCCTTGGCTGCAAAGGAGCAGAGAAAAACGTAGAACTATCCAGCCAAGGATCCAATACATAAGCTTGAAGTGACTATTGAAATAGCATCCTTTTCATAGGAGGGATGGCGACCTAAATAATTATTTTGAAAGATATGCTTCCCTTCCCACCGGGTCAAACTGGGTTATCAATATCAATAAAAACATGTTGCAAGTTAAACTGCTCACTCAGATGTTCACCTAATGCTTTTACCCCATACCGTTCTGTAGCATGATGACCCGCGGCAAAAAAATGAATATTATTTTCTTTGGCAATATGGACTGTACGTTCTGACACCTCGCCAGTCACGTAGGCATCAACACCAAATTCGATTGCTTGCGTTAGGAAATCTTGGGCGGCACCTGTACACCAAGCAATTTTGTGGATGTCTTTTGCAAAGGCTGGAATATGGAGTGGTGGTCTTGCTAATCGAGTCGTTAATAATTCGGTAAATTGGTCCGCAGAAATGGCTTGATCCAGACAACCAATGAAACCCAAATCTAACCCAGGCTCAACGGCAAAAGCTTCCAAAAAGTTTAAACCAAGATGATTAGCTAACTGGATATTATTGCCATAAACGAGATGAGCATCGAGTGGCAAATGGTAGGCGATCAAGCTCACATCTTTTAGCACCAAGGACTTAACACGATGATACTTTATGCCAGTTAACGTTAAAGGTTCATTTTTCCAAAAAAGACCATGGTGGACCAGTAAAGCATCAGCGCCTTGCACAATAGCTGCTTCAATTAAAGCTTGGTTGGCACTGACACCAGTCACTAAAGTATTAATCGAAGTTTTGCCTTGCACTTGCAGACCATTTGGGCAGTAATCTTTAAAGGCATAGGGTTGTAACAATGCATCTAAATAGGCAACTAAATCATGCAATTTAACCACGATCTTTCCTGGCGTTTATTTATGCGGGAAGACGTTTAATCTGTGCACCTAATGAAGATAGTTTTTCTTCGATGCATTCATAACCACGATCGATATGATAAATTCGATCAACGATAGTTCTACCCTTAGCAACTAATCCTGCTAACACTAAACTTGCAGAAGCTCGTAAGTCTGTGGCCATAACAGGTGCACCGGTTAAACATTCTACGCCCCGACAAATTGCAGTATTACCTTGCAGACTAATGTCGGCACCCATTCTATGAAGTTCGTGTACATGCATAAAACGATTTTCAAAAATTGTTTCTGTCACAGTGCCAATACCTTCGGCAATGGTATTAAGTGCCATCAATTGAGCTTGCATATCGGTAGGAAAAGCCGGATAAGGTGCAGTTGAAACGCTAACTGCCTTCGGGCGTTTATTTTCCATATTTAACTCAACCCAATCATCACCAATCGTGATTTCAGCGCCCGCTTCTCGAAGCTTGAGGATAATTGATTCTAAAATTTCAGGTTGAACATCTTTGACCTTGATTTTACCTTGAGTCATTGCTGCTGCGATTAGATAGGTTCCCGCTTCAATTCGATCAGGTAAAACTCGATAATTGCCACCCGATAATTGTTCAACACCTTCAATAATGAGTGTATCGGTGCCAGCACCCAGAATATTTGCACCCAAGGAATTTAAGAAATTAGCTAAGTCGCGAACTTCAGGTTCACGGGCAGCATTTTTAATAATGGTTTGACCCTTGGCAAGCGACGCTGCCATCATTAAATTTTCAGTCCCAGTTACCGTAATCGTATCTAGAACTAGGTTAGCGCCTCGCAACCGTTTATTAGTGGCAGCCAAAATGTAGCCATTTTCTACGGAAATTCTTGCACCCATTGCCGCCATGCCTTTGAGATGGATATCAACAGGACGAGAACCAATGGCGCAACCACCTGGCAATGAAACTTGGGCTCTACCATAACGCGCTAATAAAGGTCCTAAGACCAAGATCGAAGCACGCATTGTTTTCACTAGCTCGTAGTGAGCAGAAAAACTATTAATTGGCTGACAATCCACTTGGATATTCATCCGTTCATCGATCATCAGTTGAGCACCCATCTGGCCCAACAATTTCATGGTCGTCGTGACATCTTGCAAGTGAGGAACGTTTGATAAGGTGACCGGTTCATCGGCGAGTAATGTACCAGCCAAAATAGGTAGTGCAGCGTTTTTAGCTCCTGAGATGCGGATTTCACCACTTAGTTTGTTGCCGCCGGTAATAATTAATTTATCCATAGTGTTTTCTTCAATTGTTAGTAATCATATGTTCTTGTAAAAAAGGCATTACCTCACAGACATTCGCCATTTCGACTAATTGTCTTGGTAGATTGGCAAACTGACACGATTTCCCTTCTAGTTTTGCAATCCGTAACCAGTATAAAAGTAATGCTATCCCGGAACTATCCGCATAGGTGACATTAGAAAAATCAATGACAATACGGTCAAGACCCTCAAGTAATTGAGTGCCTTGTTTGTAAAGCTTCGTGACGGTATCAAAATTAACAAGACCAAAAATTTTGAAGCCATCGCTTTCTTTTCTAATGGTACAGGTTTCCATTTAGCTACCTGCGATTTTATTTAGTAAACCAGCCATACCTTGTTGCTGCAAAATGCTATCGAACTGCGAACGGTAGCTGCTGATCATGCTAATCCCTTCGACACTAAAGTCATATACTTTCCAGCTACCCCCGGTTTGTAACAACCGATAACTAACAGGTATTCGTTGGCCATTTTTGCGAGCTACCACGCTTTCCACTTGGACACGCTGACCGCTACCAGCTCGAAGTGGTTTAAATTCGATTGTTTCACCGTTATAACTCGCCAAAGGGGCTGAATATATTTTTATCATCAAGTTAGTAAATGCCCGTTTAAATTGTTCGCGTTGTGCAGGAGTCGCCTGATTCCAATACTGTTTACCAACCACTGACCGTGACACAGCTTCTAAATCTACGTGTGGTATCAATACGCGATGAATTATGTTAGCAACCACTTGACTATTAATACGGCCTTTATTTTGTTCGAGCTGTGAAATCATTTGAGATGAAACAGATTTTAACATCTCAACAGGTGCTGCCTCTGCAAAAGCTGCAATACTAGTGAATAAAAAGAAAATCGCAACAAGATAGGTTTTAATTTTCATATTACTTTTCATCCTTATTTTTTAAGCTAAACAATAATTGACCAATCAAATTTTCCAAAATTAATGCAGGGTGAGTATTATCGATCACACTACCATCTTTTAAGAGCTCTTCTTCATATCCTGGTGTTAAGCTTATATAGTTCGAGCCTAATAAACCTTCGGTTAAAATGCTAGCCGAGGTATCAATAGGTAAATTATTTTCTTTTTTATTGATCAATAACGTTACCTTCGCTTTGAAATGTTGATTTTGGAGTTCGATCTTTTCAATCTGACCAATTTTAACACCCGCAATTCTTATTGGCGCTCTTGCTTTTAAAGAACCAATATTATCGAACTCAGCGACGACTCGATAATTGTCTGCAGAGACGCTTTGGCTAAGACCACTGACCTTTAGCGCTAACAATAATAAAGACAGCATTCCAGCTATCATGAACAAACCAACTGTCATTTCTACTATTCTTTTTTGCACAATTACCATCCTTCTAGCATGATTGCTGTTAGTATAAAGTCAAAACCTAATACTGCTAAAGAGGAATACACCACCGTTCGAGTGGTTGCCCTGCTGATTCCTGGCGCAGTCGGTTCACAATAAAATCCTTGATAGACGGCTATCCAAGTTACGATAAAGCCAAAAACCAAGCTTTTAATGATGCCATTGACCACGTCTAATCGAAAATCAACAGCTGCTTGCATATTCGACCAGAACGAACCGCCATCTATACCAAGCCATTCCACACCCACTAAATAGCCACCATAAATGGCAACAATATTAAAGATAACCGTTAGAATGGGCATAGAAATAAAACCAGCCCAAAAACGTGGGGAGATGACTCGCCATAAAGGATCAACTGCCATGATTTCCATACTAGCCAGTTGTTCAGTTGCGCTCATTAGACCAATTTCAGCGGTTAGCGCCGTACCCGCTCGTCCTGCAAACAAAAGAGCTGTCACAACAGGGCCCAGCTCTCTGACAACACTTAGAGCAACCAACTGACCGAGTTGTTGTTCTGCACTAAAATGTCGCAATGTGTTGTATCCCTGTAAACCCAGTACCAGTCCTATAAACAACCCTGAAACTAAAATCACTAACAATGATAGTACACCTACACTGAAAAGCTGTTGGACGACCAAAGAAAAACTAGCTGCAAAACGAGGTCGCCGCAGAATTGTTTTAATAAGGAACTTTCCAGATCGTCCTAATCTAGTTAAGTAAAGAATTCCAACATTACCTAATTTTTCGATCGCTAAAATCACAGGGCTAAATCCTCTTCATATTTTTTTGCTGGGTAATGGAAAGGCACTGCACCATCGTGTAATCCTTCGACAAATTGATGTATATCTGGCGATTTGGAGGTTGCAATTTCGTCTGGAGTGCCCTGACCTATTATCCTGCCTGCGTACAATATATAAATGTAATCAGCGATGGAACAAGTTTCCGCAACGTCATGGGATACAATGATCGATGTAATGCCCAAGGCATGGTTAATTTTTTTAATTAAGGTAACCAACACTCCCATCGTAATCGGATCTTGCCCCGTGAAAGGTTCGTCATACATTAAAAGGTCTGGATCTAGCGCAAGACAACGCGCTAAAGCAACTCGTCGAGACATGCCCCCTGAAAGCTGGCTAGGTTTTAACTTTTGGGCGCCTCGCAAACCTACCGCTTGCAACTTCATTAGCACCAAATCATGAATCATTTCCTCGGGGAGTTCTGTATGCTCGCGTAATGGAAAAGCGACATTTTCGTAAACATTGAGACTCGTGAATAAAGCGCCACTTTGAAAGAGCACCCCAATTCTTCTTCGCAGTTGGTACAGCTCAGCACGTGACAATTGATGGACATTTTTGCCATCGACGTAAATATTGCCTTGTTTAGGTTTGAGCTGGGCACTGATTAATTTTAATAATGTGGTTTTACCGGTACCACTTGGCCCCATAATAGCTGTGATTTTGCCACGCGGAATATTGATATTGATATGATCGAAGATGACTCTATTACCATGCGCAAAGCAAAGATCTTGTATTTGAATAAAGTTTTCTTGCGCGTTTTTTAGATCCATATCACCATCTTATTCTTACATAGATACTTAATATATTTAGCACATCAAAGTACCTTAGTCATACTTTTTAATTTATAATTCGCTTTTTTCACCTACTGTAGCCTGAATTGAACACAGCGTTACTTGTCGTGCCCGCGCCCGAAAAAAGAATTCAGGCACGAAAGTGGTCGCGGGAATGGCAACCATTGAGGTACATTCAAGTTATGGTCCGTATAGAGTTGAAATACATAAAATGACATATATAAAGCAATTTTGTGACTCTGCCGCTGTGGTCATCAATACTGAAATCGAAGCGATCTCTAGTTTACTACCCAGAATTGATCAGAATTTTGGTCATGCCTGCCAAATTCTTTTCGACTGTAAAGGTAAGGTGATTGTCTTTGGCATGGGTAAATCAGGCCACATAGCTCGAAAGATTGCAGCGACACTCGCTAGTACCGGGACTCCCTCTTTCTTCATTCACCCAGCTGAAGCAAGTCATGGTGATATGGGGATGGTGACGGCGCAGGATGTCATTATTGCTATCTCCAATTCGGGTGAAACCAACGAATTAATTACTTTGCTACCTGCCATTGCACATTTAAAAATCCCAATGATTTCTCTGACCGGCAATCCTTTGTCGACTTTAGCGCGAAACGCCACGATCAATATTGATGTCAGCGTTCCTAAAGAAGCTTGTCCCCTGGGACTTGCTCCAACTTCAAGTACAACGGCCACCTTAGTAATGGGTGATGCCATCGCCCTTGCTCTCCTAGAGGTACGTGGATTCACAGCTGAAAATTTTGCTTTTTTTCATCCAGGTGGCAATCTGGGCAAGCGGTTATTACTTAAGATACGAGATCTTATGCGTACCGGCGACCAGATTCCTCGTGTCAATGATACCTCTTCGATACGAGAAGCACTGGTAGAAATGACTCAAAAAAGTTTAGGAATGACGTCTGTTGTGAGTCCTGAGAATAAGCTCGTAGGAATCTATACAGATGGTGACCTGCGTCGTACTTTAAATAAAAACCTTAATATCAATGACACGCCGATCAAGCACGTTATGACTGAATCATGTAAAACTATTTTACCTGACCTTTTAGCAATGGAAGCTTTGCAAATTATGGAAACCCATAAAATTACTTCTCTATTGGTAGTCGATGATCAACGCGATTTATTGGGGATTGCGCATCTACACGATCTGCTAAGTGCCGGTCTATAGGAGTTTTCATGCAGAAATGTCACGAGACGGCTATCCAGAAAGCCAAACAGATTAAAGCCGCATTCTTTGACGTCGATGGCGTCCTTACAGATGGCAAAATTTATTTCACTGATAACGGGACGGAATACAAGGCATTCCATAGCCATGATGGCATGGGCATTAAGATGCTTCTTCGCGCTAAGATCGAAATAGCCATCATCACTGCCCGGCGCTCTGAATTAGTGACCCGACGCATGGCGGAGCTTGGCGTTAAACATGTCTACCAAGGACAAGAAGATAAAGTACAGACTTACGAATTATTAAAGCAAGAACTCAATCTGCAGGACCAAGACATTGCTTATACCGGTGATGACCTTAACGATTTAGGTCCCATTAGGCGATGTGGCCTTGGAATAGCCGTGGCGAATGCCTCTCCTCTCATTATTCAATATGCGGACTGGTGCACAACCCATCATGGAGGATCGGGAGCCGTTAGGGAAGTCTGTGAGTTTATTTTAACCGCACAAGATCAGCTAGCTGCGCTTTGTGAGCAATACTTGTGAACAAAAATACTGCCCTGATTAATATCTGCTTCCTACTTGCGTTGATCGTCAGCATCTTTGCGATCAAGCAGCTCTTGCTTACTACCGAAAGTCCAACCATGAAAGATAATCCTCACACTCCAGACTATTACATGCTCAATGTGACTTATATGCGAACTAATGACCTAGGCAGGAAAGATATTCTAGTTTTTAGTCCTCAAGTGCATCATTTTCAAGAACAGGACCGAGCTGAATTCAAAACTCCGATTATAAAATTGTATAAAAATGAGCAAGAGTGGGTCGCGACCTCAAACCGCGCCAAAAGCTTCAATGGCACCGAACGTTTCGAATTATATGAAAATGTGGTGGTACGGCAAACACCGACCAGTGACAAATCCGAGTCTGTCCTGCTGACGGAATCACTTACCGCCTTCCCAAAAAAAGATTTAGTCACTACCAATGAAAAAGTCACCATTCAACAACCAGGCTTAAATGTCACTGGAATAGGAATGAAAGGCGATCTTAAGAATGGTAATATTCAATTATTATCACAAACAAAAGGTCGCTATGACCCTAAAAAATGTCGCTAAGTATTTATTCTTTCTAATCGTGGTAATGTTCTGCTTTCCAGCCTATGCAGAAGAAGATCCAGAAAAAATCTATATTGAAGCGGATTCGATCAAATATGACTTCAAAAAAGGCATAGTTTTTTATGACGGTCATGTACACGCCACCCAGGGGACCACGGACCTACAAGCTGAAAATATGGTGGTTTACTATAATAAAAATCATAAAATCAAACAGGTCGATGCATTTGGCAAATTGGCTCAATATAAAACGCTAGTTCATGAAGCCAAGGATCAGCTCACCGCAAGTGCTGAAAAAATCAGCTATTACCCACTGGCAAACAATGTTATTTTGAGAAATCAGGCTGTTATAAACTACAATAACAGTGTTTTTACCGGTCCCGTTATCTTCTATGATATGACGAGTAAGGTAATCACTTCTCATCCAAACCAAAGTAGTCAGGCAAAAATAATTTTAGAACCAATCAAAGATTTAAAACGTGATAATTAATGAATGTATTAACAGTTAAAAATTTAGAAAAATCATTTAAAACACGCCGTGTAGTAAAAAACGTCTCTTTAGAATTAAAATCTGGGGAAGTGATTGGGTTACTAGGACCCAATGGCGCCGGTAAAACGACTAGTTTTTATATGATCGTAGGCCTTATTCAATCGAACGGTGGCAGCGTTTATTTAAACGATAAGAATATTACCAATCTGCCTATGCATATGCGTGCGCGTCTTGGAATCGGCTATTTACCACAAGAATGTTCGATCTTCCGCAAATTAACCGTTGCTCAGAATATTATGGCGATCCTGCAACTGCGTCAGGACTTAACAAAGGAACAAAGACAAGAGCAACTTGAAAATTTGATGAATGAATTCCACATTCACCATCTAAGAGATTCCATCAGTATGAGCTTGTCTGGGGGCGAAAAGCGTCGAGTTGAGATTGCTCGCGCTTTGGCCATGAACCCAAATTTTATGCTGCTCGACGAACCTTTTGCCGGAATTGACCCGATTTCAGTAATCGATATCAAGAGAATTATTCACCATCTCTGTAGTCGAGGGCTTGGCATCTTGATCACAGACCATAATGTCAGAGAGACGCTAACCATCTGTCAAAAAGCCTATATCGTTAACCAGGGAGAGATTATCGCTTCAGGTCACCCAGAAGACATCTTGAAAAACGAGTTAGTGCGAGAAGTGTACCTTGGTGATGAATTCGATTTATAATCGACCCTTCGGCGTCGTTTCGCAGTCACTTTCGTGCCCGTGCCCGCGTGCGTGCCCGTCTGACAAAGAATTCGGGCACGGGCACGCACGTGGGCACGAAAATGGAAAAATCTAATGTTACACTTCAAGGAAGTTTTCTTAATATATTTGGTACTGGCACCCTCATCACCGGGGAACCTGGTATCGGTAAGAGTGAATTAGCAGTCGCTTTAATTGAACGACACCATCAGCTCATAGCAGATGATGTGACCGATTTTGAACTCGTCGACGGCAAACTGATCGGTAAAAATCCTCTACCTCGCCCTTTCCTTCACCTACGCGGACTAGGTCTATTTGATATCAGCCATCTATATGGTCCAAGGGCTATAAAAGCTAGCCAAGAGTTACAACTGATTCTTGAATTACAAGATTATTCCGCTCAACAATTACCCGATAAGTGCCTTCGATCACTAAAAGATATTAGCGGATGCTTGATTCCATGCGAAACTATCCCTATCATCATTCCACGCAATTTAGTGGCATTGACTGAAATTATTGTGAAACGATACTTGCTAAATATTAACCAGAATTGGCTTGCCAATAACAGTTTTGAAGAACTGCTACAGCAAAAGATGGAGTGCAACCTTTCATGAGTGTAGCGATTCTCATCATTACGCATCATGAAATTGGTCATGCATTAGTCAATGCTTTGAAAACTACTTATGGTAATTCCTTGCCACTCACCCTGGAAACTTTCGAAGTTCGCACGGATGCCGATCCCGACCAACTTCTTCCAGAGTTAAAAGCAATCATTAAAAATATTGATCAAGGACAAGGGGTTTTGATCCTCACCGATCTTTTTGGCGCCACACCGAGTAATATTGCGTATGAATTACAAAAAGCACGTCACATTCGAATCGTTACAGGACTCAATCTACCGATGTTAATTAGAGTCATGAATTATCCAGACTTAGCGCTATCTGAGCTTTCGGAGAAAGCCATGAAAGGTGGTCAAGCTGGAATTATTGGTTCTACCGAGTAACCTCCTACCAAATTACGGAAAAAATGTTTGTGATTAAGAAAAAAATCGTTATCGTCAATAAACTGGGACTTCATGCCCGTGCAGCCGCCAAATTAGTTCATCTAGCTAGCCGCTATCAAAGCGAAAGCAAACTCATTCGAGGAGATAAAATAGTTAATGGCAAGAGTATTATGGGCGTTATGATGCTAGCCGCTGGCCGTGGCACCGAAATCGAACTAGTCGTTGAGGGAGAAGACGAAGAAGAGACAATGGAAGCTCTATCAGATCTTATCAACAACAAATTCGGTGAAGGCGAGTAGTAGTTTTTACGGATGATTTCTACTCAAATATTTGTTAAAATGTCCTCTCTTATCTCATTTTTTACTGAAACGGGGGGTCTTACATGGCATTACCCATAGAAGATTTTTCAACCCAAAGGGATGATATTCTAAAACATCTTAATCCTGGGTCATTACTCTACGGCGAGCTTAATCCTAAGTTCGACCGTTTTATGTCCTATGCTGGGGCCCCTCATCGATTCCACGAACTTTGCGAACTTTACGCCCTCATCAATTCTGAACGTTGTGTTGCCTATTTTAGCAGAATAAAAAAAAGGACATTGCTGGAAGAACTTAACCGCACACTATTGACCCTGATGCGCGATTTTATTAGTCAGGATTATGGTTTACGACCGCCGCCGATGCCTAAACCCGAGAAATCACGAGGCAGTTTTTTTCAAATAGGTTTATTTTTAATCATTACCCTACTTGGAACATTTATTGCGGCAGTCGACAGTGCTTCCATCATGCAGTCAGTACTAAGTATTGTCACAAAAGTCACTCACTTATCTAATCTTATCCTTATTCCTATTCAGGTCGCCTTTGCCGTCCTATCTGTGTTGACTTTTTATGCGCTTGAACTTGATAACGTCGCTAAAGCAGTCGGCATTCGTATTTTTGATGTCAGTGTCACTTTCAAGCTCTACGCTGACCAGGGTCAATTTATTCAGCAGTCCTTTGAGCTTATTGAATCTGCAATGACCAATCCTAATATGACGCAGCAAGAATTTACTGCACTGAAAAATAAGTATCAACGCTTATGCTCCGTTTACGATAATTTCCAAAGTAAAGTTAACCAAGCCAAAGAAGCTCGAGAAAACCCCTCCACCTTTAAAAAAGTAATCGGTACGATAGCCCTTGGTTTTGCAGCTATAGTTTGCGGGACTCTGGGTGCCTTAGGCGCCCAAGCTTGTATGCCAACATTTCTGCCATTAATTATTGGAACAGCAGCAGCAACTGGCCCCTTGGGGTTAGGAATCACCCTCGGCATCATGGCAGTTTGTTTTATTGCAGCAGCCGCTCTTTACGTTTGTATTGGAAAAAAACAGATCGATAAATTTATCAATCGTTGTTGGGGAACCCCCGCCAGAGCCATTGAAGAACTCACTGAAAAGGATACAGCCATTACTCGAATTAAGGGTAATGTCTTAGGATCGATCCAAGGAAAAGAAAGATTATTTGAAAGAGAAGAAGAAGTTCGTCACTTGAGGCACAGAGCAGGTCTGGAGCCATCAGAACCTAGAGCCGTTAACTTTAACAACCCAGAACGACGTGCTGCAGCAGCTTCTGGCACAAATCGCTATAATGCTGATTTCCATCGTCGACCACCCCGTCAACCTGATTCTTCTAGGCAAGAATTTCCTACAGAACCTATTGCACTAGCGATGAGTTAACTATTCAGTGAATTTCTGTCTTAGACGTGCCCGCGTGCGTGCCCGTATTTTAAATTAACTTTCCCGCTTTTTTACTCCCTTCTCCCGCTTGCGGGAGAAGGGAGTAAAAAGGTATGCGGGTACGATTAAGCAGGTAACTCGCTTACTCCCCAGCAATCATCATCTCACCAACGAGTAGTGAACCTGTTTGAATTTTGCTGCGACGATCCACATCATTAGCAACGCCAATAATGTTTTTGAATATATCGCTTAGATTACCAGCAATAGTGACTTCGTTAACCGGAAATTGTATTTCGCCGTTTTCTACCCAGTAGCCAAACGCGCCTCGAGAATAATCACCTGTTACAATATTCACACCATGACCGATTAACTCGGTGACTAAAAGACCGGTGTTCATTTCAGCTAATAATTCGTCAAAAGTTTTACCGTTTGAAGACAAGATTAGGTTATAGATGCCACCGGCATTTCCTGTGCTTTCTAATCCTAACTTTCTCGCAGAGTAACTGCTTAGGAAATAATTAGTTAACACTCCCTTGCTAATGAATTCCAAAGATTTTGTCAAAACGCCTTCATTGTCAAACGGCGCACTGGCGATTCCTTTTGCTAAGTGCGGTTTTTGGATCAAATTGAGATGTTCTGGCAGTATTTGTTTTCCTAAGTGATCGACCAGAAATGAGGATTTACGATAAATACTACCACCACTCATAGCTGAGACTAGATTCCCGATTAGACTTTTAGCCATTTCGGGATTGAACATGACCGGCGCCGATCGAGTTTTCAACCGCTTGGCACCTAAGCGACGAACTGTCTTAGCGGCAGCTCGCTGTGCAAGTTCTTCTATTGGCATTAGTTGAGTGGCATCTCTGGCCATTGTATATTCATAATCACGATGCATTTGGCCGTCACTCTGCGCAATTAACACGCAGTGAAGACTATGATGAGTACCAGGATAAGAGCCAACAAAGCCATGCGAATTTGCATAAACATGTAGCGAGCGATGGCTACTCACTTGTGCGCCTTCGGAGTTAGTAATCCGCTGGTCTTTGCGAGCTAGGTGTTCACATTTAATCGCAAGTTCCAATGCTTGCTCTGTATTAATGTCCCATGGGAAATCAAGATCTACTTTAGGATAATCAAAAGCTAATTGCTTTGACTCTGCTAATCCTGAATAAGGATCAGGACTAGTATACTTTGCAATGTTACAAGCCTTCTCAATACTAAGATCGATTGCCTCTGAAGAAAGGTCTGAACTTTGCACTGAGCCGGAGCGCTGATCAAAAAATACAGTTATTGCTAAACCTTTATCATTATGGTGTTCAACAGTTTCAACTTCTTCGAGGCGAGAAGTCACTGAAAAACCGCTTTCAAGACTCACTGTAACTTCGGCACTGGTAGCGCCCTGTTGTTTTGCTTTATCTAAAATCGATTCACAAAAAGCCTGATAATGAGCTTCATCGAAGTTATTCAATGTATTTCCTTTCTGGGGTGCTAGAAAATATCCCTCGGCTACTTTCGTGCCCGTGCCCGCGTGCGTGCCCGACTGAAAAAGATCGGGCACGGCAGGCACGAAGGCTGAGGAATGACGACTAAAATTTCCTAATGAGCACTTTCTTGTTTTGATTTATCTTTTTTAGCTTTTAATCCACCATGAACAATCAAGACTTCTTGATCCTCTGGCACGCCTTGTGGCAGATTTTCTAAAGCTAATTCCAAGACTTCATCTATCCAACGAACAGGACGGATGTCTAAATGTTGGGTAATATTTCTAGGAATTTCTTTCAAGTCTCGCTTATTTTCTGCAGGAATAATGACAGTTTTTACTCTGCCTCGAAGCGCCGCAATAAGTTTTTCTTTCAAACCGCCAATTGGCAATACTTCGCCACGTAACGTAATTTCACCTGTCATTGCAACGTCCGCTCTGACCGGTATTCTAGTTAACGTGGAGACTAAAGCCGTACACATACCAATACCAGCACTTGGGCCATCTTTAGGAGTAGCGCCTTCTGGAACGTGCACGTGGAAGTCATAGGAATGGAAGAAATCTTCTGGAATACCAAAAATCTTTGCTCGGCTACGCACTACAGTCATTGCCGCTTGAATAGATTCCTGCATGACATCGCCTAATCTACCGGTATAAGTCGATTTGCCTCGACCAGGAATTGAAACTGCTTCGATTTTGAGTAATTCGCCACCAAATTCGGTCCAGGCAAGCCCTGTGACTTGACCGATTTGATTATCTTTATCAATTTCGCCATAACGGAATTTTTTAACACCGAGATATTTTTCGATGTTTTTGCTAGTGACCAATCGTTTCTTTTGATTTGGTTTCAGCAAAATATCTTTAACCACTTTACGACAAATTTTTGAAATCGCACGCTCTAAACCTCGAACCCCGGCCTCACGAGTGTAATGACGGATAATTTCACGTACAGCTTGCTCTGTGATATTAATTTCTTCTGTTTTTAAACCATTTGCTGTGCGTTGTTTTGGTATTAAGTAGCGAATAGCAATATTAATTTTCTCATCTTCGGTATAACCCGCAAGTCTGATGACTTCCATACGATCAAGTAGTGCTGGAGGAATATCTAACGAGTTTGCTGTTGCTAAAAACATAACATCAGAAAGATCATAATCTACTTCAAGATAATGATCATTGAAAGAGAAGTTTTGTTCTGGATCGAGGACTTCTAACAATGCAGAAGCGGGATCTCCTCTAAAATCCATCGCCATTTTATCAACTTCATCCAACATGAATAATGGATTACGAACTTTAACTTTACTTAATCGTTGAATGATTTTGCCTGGCATTGAACCGATATAAGTTCTACGATGACCACGAATTTCCGCTTCATCGCGAATACCACCTAATGACATTCGCACAAATTCTCTACCGGTTGCATTAGCAATCGATTGTCCTAATGAAGTTTTACCAACACCAGGTGGACCCACTAAACAAAGAATAGGACCTTTAACTTTCTTAGCGCGTTGTTGCACTGCTAGATATTCGATAATTCGTTCTTTAATTTTTTCAAGACCATAGTGATCTTTTTCCAAGATCTTTTCTGCTTTGGATAAATCTTCACTAACTTTGGAACGCTTTTTCCAGGGTACTGCTAATAACCAGTCAAGATAATTACGAGATACGGTCGCTTCAGCTGACATAGGAGGCATCATTTTTAATTTATTGAGTTCTGCAAGTGCTTTATCTTTCGCTTCTTGGGGCATACCTGCTTTTTCAATTTTATCTTTTAATTGATCGATATCATTGCCAGGACCCATTTCATCCAAGTCTCCCAATTCTTTTTGAATGGCTTTCATTTTTTCATTCAAATAATATTCACGTTGGCTTTTTTCCATTTGCTTTTTAACGCGACTTTGAATTTTCTTTTCAATAGACAACAAATCCATTTCAGCTTCTAAATAAGATAAAACGAGTTCGAGTCTTTCTAAGATTGAAGTCGCTTCAAGAATCTTTTGCTTATCGACAATTTTTAATGGCACATGGGCAGCAATGGTATCTGCTAATCGCGCAGGATCATCAATGCTAGATAATGAAGTTAAAATTTCCGGCGGAATGCGTTTATTGAGCTTAACATATTGTTCAAACTGCATTAGCAAAGATCGAACGACAATTTCAACTTCATTCTGGGGAGAAGTTGAATCTTGTTGCAATTCTAAATCCGCAATATAGTATTCCTCTTGCTCGGTAAAACGTATAATGTTTGCTCGTTGATTACCTTCTACTAAAACTTTCACCGTACCATCTGGTAGTTTCAATAATTGTAAGACTGTAGAGATAGTTCCAACTTGATAGAAATCGTCAATAGAGGGTTCATCAACACTAGGATCTTTTTGCGCGACCAGAAAAATTTGTTTGCCATCATTCATAGTCGAATCAAGAGCTTTTATTGATTTGGGTCTTCCTACAAATAAAGGAATCACCATGTGTGGATAGACCACTACATCACGCAGTGGCAACACAGGCATATTTAAGGTGTCAGATTTATTTCCTTGTTTACTCATAATTCTCTACTTACTTTGTTTAATTTGGCCTTAGGCATCATTAACTTTTATCTGATGCAACTCTTGAAGGCTCCTTATTCTCGTAAATTAATATGGGGTCAGATTCTGAATTTATCACTGCCTCATCTATCACAACTTTACTTAGTCCTTTAATTGAGGGTAAATCGTACATCACATCAAGTAATACATGTTCTAAGATCGACCGCAAACCACGTGCCCCAGCTTTTCTAGATAAAGATTTTTTCGCAATGGCATGTAATGCAGTCTCTCTAAATTCTATCTCGACCTTTTCCATTGCAAATAATTTCGCGTATTGTTTGGTCAAGGCATTCTTCGGTTCGGTTAATACTTTTATTAAAGCTTCTTCGTCTAATTCTTCCAGTGTTGCTATTACTGGTAATCGACCAATAAATTCAGGAATTAGCCCAAACTTAATCAAATCTTCCGGTTCTGCTTGCTTAATTAACTCGCTGACTTTACGTTCATCTTTCGTTCTGATTTCTGCCGAAAAGCCTATTCCACCCTTTTCTGTTCTCAATCTGATGATACGATCCAAGTCTGCAAAAGCTCCTCCAACAATAAAAAGTATATTTTTAGTGTTTACCTGCAAGAATTCCTGCTGGGGGTGTTTACGACCACCTTGCGGGGGAATGCTTGCCACCGTTCCCTCAATAAGTTTCAAAAGTGCCTGTTGCACCCCCTCACCGGAAACATCGCGCGTGATTGAAGGATTATCTGATTTACGAGAAATTTTATCGATTTCATCTATATATATAATGCCGATTTGCGCTTTTTCAACATCATAGTCACATTTTTGTAGCAATTTTTGGATGATGTTTTCAACATCTTCTCCCACATAGCCAGCTTCTGTCAGAGTCGTGGCATCTGCGATAGCAAAAGGAACATTTAAGACACGAGCTAAGGTTTCTGCTAACAGCGTTTTGCCAGAGCCAGTAGGCCCAATCAGTAAGATATTACTCTTACTAAGTTCAACATTATCATCGTCGGTATTGGATTGGATTCTTTTATAGTGATTATAGACTGCAACCGATAAAGCTTTTTTAGCAAAGGATTGGCCAATCACGAACTCATCAAGGGCTTTACTGATTTCCTGAGGAGTAGGCAGTTTGGTTTGAGAATCTGGAATTTTAGTGAGCTCTTCTTCCCGAATGATGTCATTACATAGTTCGACGCACTCGTCACACACATAGACGGAGGGTCCGGCTATTAACTTACGGACTTCATGTTGACTCTTACCACAAAAAGAACAGTAAAGAACTTTGTTTTCATCGGTCATGAGCCTACCTCGTAAATTATACTAACTACCTCATATTGGGACAGTAGTTGTTTATTTCAATTATAGATAAACAAATTAATTATGGAGATATTGGCGGTCATTCTAGTTACTTCAAATTGTCATTACTGGACGATTTTGAGGCACCTGGAATAGCATGCCAGCTATCGATGACATGATCGATTAACCCGTAGGCTACAGCGTCTTCTGGTGACATAAAATTGTCACGTTCCATATCCTGACGTATTTGTTCAATAGGCTTTCCGGTGTGTCTAGCATAAATACCATTGAGCATTTCGGAAATACGTAATGTTTCTTTAGCATGGATTTGAATGTCAGAGCCTTGACCTTGATAGCCACCAAGCACTTGATGGATCATGATCGTGGAATGAGGCAAAGCATAGCGCTTACCCTTCTCGCCTGCTGCTAAAACTAAAGACCCAGCACTAGCGGCATGCCCTAAACAAAGAGTACTAACGTGAGGCTTAATAAATTGGATGGTATCGTAAATAGCTAGGCCAGCCGTTACCACACCTCCAGGAGAATTGATATAAAGACTAATGTCCTTATCAGGATTTTCCGCTTCCAAAAAAAGCAGTTGGGCAATAACTAGATTAGCCATATGCTGCTCAATTTCGCCCACCAAGAAAATAACCCGTTCTTTTAATAACCGAGAATAAATATCATAAGCTCGTTCGCCACGGGCAGTCTGTTCCACTACCATTGGGACTAATTGGTTTAACATCTACTCTTCACCTCTTGGTGCTGGATTCATTATTTCATCAAATGATGTTGGTTTGTCGACCACCTTAACTTTCTCTAAGATTAAATCGATTGCTTGTTCCTCAAGAACCATAGCCTCAAGCTCAGAAAGTGCCTCTTTGTTAGAATAATACCAACCGATAATTTCTTGTGGTTGGTGATATCCAGAAGCGATCTCTTCAATACGTGCTTTCACTTTTTCCTTGTCGACATTAATTTTATTTTCTTCAATCCATTGAGAGAGTAATAGTCCTAAAATGACATTTTTGCGACTTTGTTCTTTAAATTGGTCAGCAGGAAGCGCCGGAGCATTTTTTTGACCCGTTTGCATTGCCCATTGTTTTGGAATTGCTGTTGCAGACGTGCAGCTTCTTTGTCGATAAGCGTTTGAGGAACTTCAACACTATTGTTCTCAATAACTGCATTAATGATTTGTTCTTTAATTCGATCGTGAATGCGCTTAGTTAATTCTCGTTCCAGATTCTGTCTAACTTCTTTACTTAAACCCTCAATCGTCCCATCAGATACACCCAAGTCTTTTGCGAAATCATCATTCACTTCAGGCAACTGAGGTTCGGAGACTTTTTGGATTTTAATTTTGAACTTAGCCGGTTTACCTGCCGCTTCTGGCGCATGGTAATCTTCAGGGAAGGTGACATTGACGAGAACATCGTCGTCTTTTTTAGCGCCAAAAAGAGAATCTTCGAAACCAGGAATCATTTGACCCCCGCCTAATTCAAGCTGGAAGTTGTTGGCTGAGCCACCTTCAAACTTCACATCATCAATAAATCCTTCAAAGTCGATCACCAATAAATCGCCCTTTTCAGCACCCCGCTCCACTTCACTCCACTTAGTATTTTGCTTTCTTAGCTTAGCGATAACATCGGTGACATGCTGGTCAGTCACTTCGGAAACAGGTCTTTCAACTGAAATTCCCTGAAGATCCAATCTGACCTCGGGATAGACTTCGAAACTTGCCTCATATTCAAAAGGAGCGTCTTCTTTGATATTTTTAAGTTCTATCTCAGGAGTTCCAGCTGGATAAAGGTTTTGCTCTTTAAACGCTTGTTGTAGGGTCTGCCAAAGAACATCTTGAATGACTTCTTGACGTACAGCATCCCCATATTGCAACTTAACAACAGTAGTTGGCACTTTTCCTTTACGAAAACCTTTAATATTAGCTTTCTTTGCGAGCTCTGAAATACGTTTATTGAATTCGTCTTTAATAAGCTCTGGTGGTACTGTCACCTTCATCTTACGCGATAAACCGCTTAAATTAATAACTTCAGATTGCATGCAATTTCCTCTTAATGGGCTAAGTATTAGCAAATGGTGCGAGAGGAGAGACTCGAACTCTCACAGGTTACCCCACTGGAACCTAAATCCAGCGCGTCTACCAATTTCGCCACTCTCGCTTAATGATTATGAGACGGAGGTAAAGTCCTTATTTTTACTCATAGAATCGACAATTGCCATACTATAGACGAATTAAAAATAAAAACAATAAAGCGATGGGGGTGAATGCTAATTCTTCCCCTCATTGCTGGCGAAAAATATTTCGCGACCCACCATGTAACCATCGTGCTCACGCACGCGGGCACGAAATGGTCGAAGGAAACGGTTTTTTGGATTTAGCGGTCTATAATAAACATAGCCCTGAGTAATACCACATAGCTGCCGACAAGACAGTCGGGGTTTCGTAGTGTATATTGCAACCATTTTAATCATCACAATAAAAGAGAGGTGATCATGAAGCCCTACCAACGTGACTTCATTCAATTTTCGTTAGAAAGTGGTGTCTTAAAGTTTGGAGAATTTACTCTGAAGTCAGGCCGCATTAGCCCCTATTTTTTTAATGCTGGCATGTTTAAAGATGGTAATGCCTTTTATAAATTGAGCTCTTTTTATTCAGACACGATTGCTGAACACTTTGAAGACCAGTATGACGTTTTATTCGGTCCGGCTTACAAAGGCATATCGCTCGCCACCTCTGCGAGTATCGGGTTGCAATTGAAATATCAACGCAATGTACCCGTCAGTTTCAATCGCAAAGAACTAAAAGACCATGGTGAAGGTGGCAAAATTATCGGCTCTCCCCTTGCCAATCAACGGGTTTTATTAGTGGACGATGTCATCACGGCGGGTAGCACTATTCGCGAATCGGCAGAACTCATCAATGCAGCTCAGGGAAAATTGATTGGCATTGTTATTGCCTTAAACCGCCAAGAAAAAGGTCTGACCAGCGAACTATCTGCCATCCAAGAAGTTGAAAAGGAATTTGGCCTTCAGGTAACCAGTATCATCTCTTTAGATAACTTGACTGAATTCCTGGCTAGCAATAAAGGCTTTCCGGATGCTGAAAAATATATCAGGGAAATTACTGATTATCGCGCTAGATACGGGACTGCAAACTAAACGCCGATACCCCACATCTTGAGGTGTAGTGGGTATGGACTATACTTATTTTCATCTAACACGGAGTATAAGAATGAAAAAAGTATTACTCACTTTACTGCTTTTTGCTACGAGCGGTGCCATGGCCGATACCCTATATCAAGGAACAGTAGGCGGTTACGCCAATGGCGGTTTAAGTATCGGGGGCGGCGTAGGCTATACCACGAATAATATTGGTTATGGTTATACCGGGCAGACCATTGGTGGTATCCCTTATGAGGGTCAAAATTATCCTTTTGGTTCACAGTGCTGTAGTTGTAACGGCTGTAATCCTTGCGGCAATAGTTACGGTTGCGGTCGCTAATAACTTGTTCCTCTCCCCGCCAGGGAGAGGAAATATTAAGGAAATATTAAATTACTATATTTCCACCTCAATAGCCCCCTGCCGATTAAAATTAAATTAAAGTCCACCCAAACCTAAACATCTCTTAATACTTAGTAATTCGATTTTAAATTTAATCTTGTTTAATCAAAAATATCTGTTTATTATTTATCCTTCCAAAAAAACAATGCATATCTCATTATTTTAAAAATAGGATATTCACATGAAAAACAGACCACAACTTTCCTTGTTGATCGCACTAGTCATCAATGTCTTTTTTGCGAGTGCCGCGATGGCGAATATGCCATCTCCAGCTGGCTTACCCAAAAATTGCCAAGTGTTATTTGTACAGGTAGCCAAGCAAGCTGAGTTAGCACCTAATCCCAACCAGCCAAACTCTTATAATTTGATCTTAAAATCAGTTGACCCCTACACCAGCTATTTTACGGATCGTCCAAATCGTTTTACTGGTTTACTTAGCACAGCTAACTTTGTTTCCTTCTGGCAAAATGAAGTGGACATTCAAAAAACACCACCGAATGTTGCAATCGAAACATCCAATTTAAAAAATGGCCAACGGATTAATCAGGTTTTAGTGTTATCAAACCCTACCTACGATGCTAAAAAGCATGTGATCACTTACACCGCAAAATCACTTGAAGGTCCGTTACAACCTATGAACTTCGGTTATACCGTGTTATTTATCGATGACATGGTTTGGCACGGTAATAAATTTGGCCACGGTAAGTAAATTTTTAACACTTCTTTTAAAGGGGCCAACAACGGCCCCTACTTCCAATATTGACACATCCAATCTTAATTTATAGGTGATCTATGGCCCTCCAACAGTTAGAAAAGAAACCAGTACCTCCAGGTCAAACGGCCTTGGCTATCGCAATTAACAATCAGATGGAAGGTCATCAGGGCAATAACGACCGAACGATATCACGCATTAGAGATTGTCTTTCGCATAATACTTGCCTGCATCACACCCTTCACTTAGCACAGCATATTATTAGTTTTCTTGAAGAACCCGTCGAAGGTACATTAATAGGCTACGGGTGGTATATGCTACTTTCTTATAATCCCAACAATATGACCGAATTTGGTTATATCCTTTTAGCAGGTGGGGCAACATTTGGTGCCGTAGTTGAGCTTATGAAACTTAAAAAGCGAATCACCCACCAAGACTATGAAACCTATCGTGTTATTAAACAAGCCATCGCAGGTGGTTTGGATGGGGCAAACTTTCTCCAATCCTTCATGAAACCAAATAATCAAGGTGTTGCAGGTGGGATGGGTGTCTGTGTTGCTTTAGCTTCAATTAAAACTGTTGTAGAACTTTATCGTGATCGTCCTATTTTTCATAGTCGAATTGGTAAGAGCGTTAATTACATTGCTGATGCCATTTTCAACTTAGCGATGGGAGCTGGGATTGCCGCACTACTATTTCAGCTTATCTTGGGTTTTAACACTAATTATGTGCCTCCAAGCATTATTTGGCTAACGACTGCTGCTATAGCGGCTATCTCTTTAATTGCAAATATTGTTAAGCAGTACTACCGAAATGAAGTTGAAGTTCCCAGGAGCTATAGAGTTGCGACTATCACTACCGCCCTTTTATATGGTGCTTTTCTAGCATTTATTTTTCTTATTGCTGAATTAGATATTGTCGATGATATAAAACCTAATAATATTTTCAAAGATTATCAATTCGGGCTGGTGATCGCAGCAGCTGCCCTATTTGGCACTCTAGTTGCAGTCAAAAAAATGATTCTTGATATTAAAGAAGAGAGACATCACCAACAAATGTCCTATCAATCAGAACTAGGGCACCCGATTCATTATAGAGCTCCAGCTGAGGACGTCGAACTCGGAGCAGAAGATCTTACTCAGGAATCGAGTTGTACTGACCAATGTCCTAATATTTTTTCCCCTGTCAAAAGATGTGTAGCTTCATTCTGGCATTCGAACAACGAGCAAAGAATTGAAGGTTATGAGCAAATTATTGATGAGCAATCTGAAGGGATTTGCTCAAGAATAGCACGAACTGCTTATTCTTGTTGGCCTGTTAAACAGAGCGCTCATTATGCAGCAGTCTCTGCAGACGCGGACGACGATAATGGTTTACTTACAATGAGACGAGCATAAACGCTGAATCTGCCTAAGGTAGCCTGGGTTGGGCGAAGACCAACCCAGGCTACCTTAGATTTAATTGGAAAAACTTGCCAAAATAGCAGCAGCATCAGCGACACTTGGATCAAGCGACCTAACCCGCTCACTAGAGCCAAAAAAACTGTGAGCAGAAACTATGCTTGCAGGCGGCGGTGCATCCGCAGTAGTGGCTTCAGCTCTTTCTGATATAGCAGACAAGACTCTTTTTCCTCTAGCGCCAACCAGGCTCTTAACTTCACTTTTCTCTGATGCTGCCTGAGCAGTCATTGAAATTCCATTGCGTACCTTTGTATTTTCGTCTTCAGCTTTCGCTTTTTTATCTTTAACAACGTAAGTCAATTTTGATAGGTAAGGAATCGAAGCTAATGGACCAAAAGCTGGTGTAATCGGTTTTAATTCCGTTACTCGCTGTCTTTTTGGTAAAGACGATGTCTCGCTGGCAGGAAACTTGCTTGTGGGTAGAGATGTCGCTTTGCTTGGAGGACACTTGATAAGTTGCGATAGATTCTCCAAAGTTCTTAGCCTAAGCTCTTCATCAAGGCCTGCAACTTCTAATAGGCCATTATAAATAGCCTGGGCCCGCTCTTTATCCGGCGATAGACCTTCTCCACCTTTACCACAGATTACAGCCAGACAAAACTGTGCCTCGTAAAACAAAGGGCCGGCCTTAACATTCTTTATAAAATTCTCTAAGTGCTGCACTAGTTGGGGAAAGACATAAGATACTGGTAAGACGCCAGAGACTTTACGGTAGGCCAACACTTTGAGTCTTCCCAAAGTAGCTATTTGCCGAATTGTCTCACTGTCTTGACAGCTCGGTAAGTTTGAATCTAGGACCTCTTGATATAAGTTAAAAACATCGATCACACTTTTTGCAGGTGCATGACTGGATCCAATCATTTTTTTGACTATTTGAACCTTTGCTAGTTTTGCCCATGCACGTTTTGATTGATCTGGGTTATTAGTGATGATGTGCTCAATTCTAGAGAGATTATTATGTTTAATATAGTCACGAATAAATTCCGGGTATAGGTTCATGGATAGTCCTCGGGCTAAATATATGAATAATGCGTCCGAGCGGCATAAAGGAGGATTTCCAAGTCTTCTTATATAAAATCGTGGATTATTTAAGCATAAATAGAAGCATCTAGCAAAGAACTATTGAGGCAAAATGAAGGAATTGAAAAGAGCTGACCGTCGAGATCAGCTCTTTTCCTAGTATTAGCTGTTGCTAACTTTACCGGTTTTAGCATCGATAGCTACGTCGGTGCTGTTACCTTGTTTGTCGACAACGGTTGCTTTGTAGTTGCCAGAATCATAAGAAATGGACTTGATGTAAGCACCATTCTTTTCAACTTTCTTAGCAGCTTGGGCAATACTTAAAGTATGTGGCACTTTACGTTGATCAGCAGTTAAGCCAGAACCATCAACATCTAAACTTTGCTTATCACCATATCGATCAGTAGCGTCTACTTTGAATTTGCCGTTATCTTTATCAAAGTCTACTTCGTGGACTACATAACCAGCTTTGGTAAGTTGTTGCAATAAGTTTGAAACGCTAATTGCCTTAGGAGCTTTAGCAGTAGTAGTGTCAGTTGACGTTGTAGTCGTCGTAGCGTTGCTGTCAGCTGCTGGTGCAGTTGTTGTTGCTGAACTAGAAGTTGCTGGAGCTGTGGTCGTATCTGCAGCAAAAGCAGCAGTTGATAAAGAAGCCAGAAAGAAAGCTATAACAAGTGATTTTTTCATCGCAATTCCCTTTTTGAAAAAATAATAGAGAGTACTCCCATGAGACCCTACCCAGTATTATAGAAAAGAATTTTTTTTGAGTCACTATTTTTTTATGAAAACTGGTTCATCCACCTCGCGGGGGGTCCGCGAACAAGTCGCGGGACGACGAAGACAGGCGGCAAATGTGGCAGGTTCTTAGCCAATTACAGACATTTTTCTTAACATTGGTTTGATTTGTTTTTTAAAGTCATCATATTTGATTAGGGCAACCTTCACGGGAGCTTCTTGCTGCGCCATTTGTTTAGCCACAATATAGCCTATATAATAACCACTTCTTGGCTCAAAGGGTCGGCTAGCTTCTGGATTTGCGGAGAAGTATTTATCAAATTTCTCTTCTTGATGAGAGTTCCAATCAGCCAAAACATGATGAATAATTTGTTTTCGATCCGCCTCAAATTTCTTGAATTGATGATCATTCCGGGTGAAATAGGAAATATATTTCCAATCAGGAAAACCTGGATAAACTAACGAAGAAGCGTAAGTAGCCCACCCTTCACTGTATATATTGCCAGCAATCATTTCTGAGTTGGAGTGATCCCTTTCAATCTGGTGCTGCAGCACGTGAAATAACTCGTGAGCTAAAACAATGCGTAATTCGTCTTTTGAATATTGAGACATCTCGCGCATATTTAAAGCAACAATAGCAGTTTTCATATCGTCACTACCCGTGGTAACAGCATCTGTTTCTGAAACAGATTCCGAGAGTAGGACATCAGCATTAATTTCCATGCCAAATAGGTCTTGGGTTCTTTTTTGTACCTCGGCCACAATCGCTTTCACTTCAGGAAGCTTTTGATCATAAAGGGCTGTATATTGTGGCAGTTCTTTAGCGTATTGTTTTAGAATCACCTCAATTCGAGGATCTCTTGGCACTGGATGGCCATCGAAAAATAAGCTGCTGACTCGGGGTTCTTTCACTAGTTCAAAATTTAAGATGAATTTGCGAAGGTGATTTGGGTCTTTATTTTTAAGTTGTCGATACCCGCTAGTAAATTCGTGGGTGTAATCATGGACGGTAATATTAGCGCTGGCAGTACTGGCTACCAATAAAAACAATGAAGAGAAAATTATTTTTTTCATTAAATTCATAGCTACTCTCTTTTTAGATAAAAACGTACACATACGCCATGTCTAATGGCAAAAATCTGCAATCCGTTAATTTATTTTTATAAGAGAATCCTTACTGAGGAGGGGCTATCTTACTTGATTACTGAACCCGCGTCCAGAAAACTCAAAGTCATTTAGCAGACATTCTACGAAGTAATATATTTTTTAAATGCTGTGGTCCGTAATATTTAACGACTAGTAAATAGCTTACAGCAATCATACTGCCGACCACCGCTAAGATGATAAAAGAAGTTAAAATATTTAGTGATGAGTGAAAAAGAACACTAAAGTCCACCCAAAAAATTTTGATCAATACCACCCCTAAAGAACAAATGGCGAAACCATAAATGTTTAATAGTAGGATTTTAAAAGTTAAATGGTTTCCAGCTTCTTTATAAGGCGAATCTTCAAAGCCATTACGGTGAAAATGATATTGAATGCAGAAATAATTCAACCAAAAATCCAAGCTAGTTGCAATGCCAAATGAAGTTCCAATTCCGATCACTCCAAATTTTGGAACAAGGAAAATATTTAATACTGTGTTTACCATCAAATAAATAATGGCATTATAAACAATTTGTCTCGTTGCATTTAATGCATACAAAGTATTAACTAAAACCTTATTACCAGAAGCTAAAATAATACCAGTTGCATAGACGCAGATAGCAATTGAATTATTAATCGTATCAACAAAAGTAATTTTGCCATGCTGAAAAAGCACCACATAAAATGGAACAATTAACAATGCAAAACAAAGTGTGGTTGGTGTCGCTAGCCAAAAAGAAGTTCGTAAACCTTCGACTAAAAGCTTAGAAAAAAGATCAGTATCTTTTCTATTTAACGCTAACGTTAAGGCCGGCAGTGCTGCAAAACCGGTGGCAACGCCAAATAAGCCGATTGGTACTTGAATGACCGTGACTGCAGTAACAATATAAGTCAAAAAACCCGTTCCTATTTGGGTCGCAAAATAGGTGTTGATGCTTAAAGCAATCACCATTGCTCCCTGGCCTAATGCTCTGGGCGTCATCTGTTTAACAATTTTTCTAAGTGCTTGAGATTGCCACCACTTCCGTAAACTTAGCGAAGGCTTAGGCAGCAGTTTTAGGTGATATACGGGAAGTAATTGGTAGATCATTTGTAATATAGCGCCCAATAAAGCCCCAGCAGCTAGCCCAACAATACTATAAGCACCACAAGAGACACATAAAGGTGCAAAGATTAAAGCGCCGCCAATCATACCAATGCTTAGAAAAATAGAACCATTCATCGCCCGAAAAGAATGACCGTGAACTCCTAAAATCCCCATAAATACTGCATTGATCATTGTTAAAGGCAGGTAGAAAATTAATAGTTTAAAAAGCAATGCCGCTAAGGGGACACCACCAGTTAGTTTAAAATGGCTGTTAGTAATGAGGTCAATAACCCCTTCAGAAAAAAAAGAGCCCAGCAAAGCTAAGAGCAAAGTTATGACGCTAAAAAATCCAATGACTACTGCAATTAATTCTCGCTCGTGATCGATTCCTTTTTGTTTTTCTTCCACCAAAGCAGTCATAAAAGCTGCGGATAAAGCACCATCTGCAAAGAGATCTCGCAGGGAATTTGGAAGTCGGAAAGCAGCATTAAAAGCATCTAAAGCAGTGGCGGCACCAAAGGTACCGTTGACAATTACCGTTCGGATGACGCCAGAGACACGCGACAGCAATACGCCGCCCATGGCTGCGAAGCTGGATTTGGTCAATTCTTCGGAATTAGGTTTCAGTGTATCCATCTTTGATCTTGAACTAAAACTCAAGATTATAAGGATGGTAGAGAAGAAATTATAGTTTTATCTTTTAAACAGTTAGAGCAGAAACCATACTTGTAGATGAAGAGTCACTACTCTCTTCTCTAAGAGATCTTAACCAATCATCTAATCCCGCTAACCGTTGCTGATTTTCTGACGACATTAACTCAGGAGTAGAATCATAGTCGGTATAACTACCCCTACCCTGTGCAACCACCACTGGCGTTAGACCATGTTTATCAACGATAGTTGTATCGGCACCCGCTCGAAGTATCAATCCATATAGATCGCGATTGCCTGAACGTGCAGCGATATGTAGCGGTGTTTCACCTATATCGTTTTGTGCATTGAGAAAGTTTTTATCATGCCCGTACCGGTTAAGTAAAAATTTCAAGACCTTTGCTGAACCAAAATAAGTAGCCACATGTAAGAGATTTCTTTGTTTAATACCAGGCTCTGCGTAATTTATTCCTTTAGCATGTGTTAACAAGTAAGCTAGCGATCCACAAGCATCATTTATAGCTGCCTGAAAGTGCGGTCTAATGCCGAGATCATTTGGTTCGAGGGGATCGGCACCTGCATTCAAGAGTGCCTGAACTATTTTTTCATCATCGGTCGCGTGAATGTAATGAAGCGGTGTATTGCCGTTATCATCTTTTGCATTGACAAAATCTTCATCACCCCTATAAGCGTAAAGCATATCATCAAGGATTTTGCTTGCGCCCCAAAACACAGCCATATGGAGGAGAGTTCGCTTCTTTACACTGGTAATTTTATAACCATTAGGACCCAAGGCGCCTATTAGACACTGTAGAGAATTAAGTCGTTGGTTTTTTACCGCCACAAAAATAGGAAGAGCATCATTTTCATCGGCGACGCTTTGGCTCGCCCCCGCCCTTAACATAGCGTTTACTATGGGCGGTTTATCAGTTAAAACAGCTAGATGTAGAGCTGTTTGCTGTTCAGGATAGCATTGTTTGTCAATACTATATCCTTTCTGACTCATATAGTTGAGATGCTGAAAAAGTTCGGTCGCGCTCCCATTCTCTATGAGATCTTTTAATTTATCGTATATCCCCTGGGTGGCAGGGGCAAAAAAATGACTAGCTCGTTTCCCTTCTGGGCGAGCGGTTGAAGGATATATTTCTCTGACACGACGTTTCATAGCTACCTCATTTGGCTTTTATGAATTGTAATGAATTTATCTTAACAGAACCTTAGGATATGCAAGAAACCGTATGATTAGACAACGCTACAATGTTGAAGGTTTGGCTTGAGTTTCTTCTATAATCTCTTGAGTAACAGGAATCCCCTCAAGGTTTACTAATTTTTTAAATTCATCAAAAAGGGACCCAACTTCTTGAGGAAGTTCGGCTTTGCGTTTGCGGACCAGTACCTTGTCATCTTTATAAGTGACCAAAACAGTAGGACAAGGTAGCTCAAGAAAAGAAAAAGTAAAACCAATTTTAGGATAATTGTCGGTGAAGAAATTTATAAAGCCATTAGCTGTTTTAGCAGCTTTATATTGAAGTTTTATTCCAGTACATATTGGTTCTTGATGCTCTGATCTTTTTTGGAGAATCTGTACGATATATCGTACACCTCTTGGCTTGATAAGATGTCGTTGCGATGCACGCTCCTTAATATCATAAGGTTTCTGTCTATTAACCTTAACTTCTGTGAAAAAGTTAGAACGTGGCGGACCTTCTTCTTTTTCATCAAATCGTGTTTCCCCTTTTTCGTAAGTTGGCAGATTAAGAACGATCGGAGGTGCTGCTGCAGGCGGTGGAGTTGCAGAAGCAGGTTGCGAAGTTAAAGCCTGCCAGCAATGATATAAACTGGCATAGTCCTGTTGTTGCTGTAGCAATTGTGCTTGTAACTGTTGATTATCACTCTGGAGGGTTTGTAAAACATATTCTCTTTCATTGTGATCTTGCAAAAGTCGTTTTTCACTGGCAGTTAGCTCAGCAATTATACTTGTCTGTTGCGCCGAGAATTGTAGCCATTCATTAAGACGAAGGTGAGCATGTCGCAATTTTTCTAAGGTATCATTTGATTTTTGCTGATATTGCTTATATTGGTTCTGTAATTCTTGCCACCTATTTAAAAAGGCATCAACTTGTCTTTGGTAATCTAGATCAAGAGCTGGAAAGGCACTCCGGAAATTATGAAGATCAAGATTATAATTTTTCCGCATTTCTGGATCGTTTAATATTTTATAGGCTCCGTTAAGTCGGTTGTGGATATCAATCAAAAATGAGATGTCGTAAGGAGAGGCCCAAGAGTAAAATCGGTCAGGACGGCAAATTAGTGTCAAGCTTTTGTAAGCCTTGTGAAGCTCTTCCATAGAAGCATCTTCTGGAAGGCCAAACAATTGATAAAATGTGGGTATCATGAATATTCTGTCTTTGTAGTAGTCATCCTTGAATGTTTAAAAAAGACAGATCATAACTTCTAAATGTTAAGAAAACCTTAGGAAAGATAGAAGGTTGACGCGCCACATCAATACACGCTATCATACACATATGGAGGTGTATGGTGAGAACAAATATTGTATTAGACGAAAAATTGGTTGCGGAAGCATTCCGTTATACTTCAGCGACGACCAAAAAAGATCTTATTGATTTAGCCTTAAGAGAGTTTATCGAAAATCATCGCAGGAAGGATATTCGTGATCTCAAAGGCAAAGTAAAAATTAATAAGGATTATGATTATAAGTCTTTGCGTAAGAATTCATAGGAATAGCAATGTATTTAATTGATACTTCCATATGGATTGATTATTTAAAAAACAACGAGAACGAATCCATTAAAAAATTTAATGCGATATTAGATAACAGAATACCATTTGGCATTACGGGACTAATATATCAGGAAATACTGCAAGGTGCAGCTTCAATTAATGATTTTCACAAATTACGCGATTACTTATCTACACAGCGATTTTTTAATTCAAAAGATACCCGCTTAACCCATGAAGCAGCAGCAAATCTATATTTTTTATGTCGAAAAAAAGGAATTACTATTAGGAGCACCGTGGATTGTTATATTGCACAAATTGCTATTGAATATGAATTGACTCTTTTACACAATGACAAAGATTTTGCTGAGATCAGCAACATAACGCCATTGTTAAAATGTGCCTAGCAGAGATTAAATCAATTATTGATTAGCCAGTCGATAATCCTCTCTATCAGCCCCTGAGTAATCTTCTGGTTCAACATCATACCCAAAGGCTCGACCCATCTGAAGATAAGTTCGTTGTTTGCCATCCAAAATGTCTTGTCTTGCTCCCTCTCTAATCAACATTTCTACTAAGTGCCTATTTCCTTTAGTTGCTGCAAGATGAAGTGGGGTTTCACCATACAAATCTTGAGCATTGACGAATTCTTGATCTTTGCCATAAATCGCTAATAAACATCTCGTTACAACCGGTGCTTTAAAATAAGCTGCTACATGTAAAAGATTTCTGTTTTTTAAACCTCGTTCATCATAG
>JAGVJZ010000071.1 GCA_020050845.1 Gammaproteobacteria bacterium | reverse complement strand
GTGTAACGAATAGCATTATCAACGAGATTTCTAATTAAAATAGCAACGGCAGTAGGGTAGCCCATGACAATGGCATTGACATCAAGAGCGATAAGTTCAATTTCAGTGTTCTTTTCTAAAGCAACTGGAGCTAAGTCGGCAATGACATCTTTAGCCTGTTTAACGACATTCACTTTTTCGAATTCTTTAATAGTTGCCTGAGGTACCATTCGGCTCAGCGTTAACAGCTGTTGTACCACGTGAGCGCTACGATCAACCCCCAGCAGCACCTTACCCAAGGCATCACGCATTTCTTCCTCATTTACCGCTTTTAAGGCCACTTGGGTTTGTGCTCGTAACGCAGCCAGGGGAGTTCTTAACTCATGCGCAGCATCGGCTGCAAAACGCTTTTCTCTTTCAAAAGCTTCCCGGAGCCGCTTAAAGAGTTTATTCAATTCGTCGATTAGAGGTTTAATTTCTGTCGGCACGGCTTCAAGGTCCACGGGTTCTAGATAACTTGGCACGCGCTGTCTAATTTCATTGGTGACTTGCTTGATACTATCCAAGCCCCTACCAACGATAATCCAAATTAATAAACCCAAAAAAGGGTAAGTGATGAGCATGATGAAAATAGAATCTTGAGTCACTCGACCTTCTAATTCTTCTCGAAAGTCACTACGCTCCGCTACGTCGACTCGAAGACCTGTCCCCGTGTGATACGAAGTAAATACATGCCACAACTGACCATCAATCCATTTGGTACTAAAACCCGGCTTGCCCTGAGAGAGAGGCTGCTTGGGTGCCGTGCTTGAATGAAGGATTAAGTTATTATTTTTATCCCAAATCTGAAACTGGATCAGCTCATAGGTAGGACTAAATATTTTTTTATTATCGTTTTCGTAATATCGAGATGCCTCGTTGGGCAGGCTATTAATTTCTTTCTGGATGAGCGGGAGGTTTCTGCGATCGATATCATCACTGACAAATGCTTGAATAGTCAAAGCGCCTACGGTGAGCTGAGCATTAAGATGTTTTTGAAGGTCTTTGTGCTCAAGAAAGAGATTACCAATAATTGCCAGGGAGGTAATTAGAGTAATGCTTAGAAGAAGGTTAATTAATAAAAAGGTCCGAATGGATGGCGTCATTTTTCCTTATCTACCATATAGCCCACACCACGGATTGTACGAATGAGCTTGGTACCGAATTTTTTTCTTAAGTTATGGATGTGTACTTCAAGTGCATTACTATCGACATCATCACCCCAACCATACAAGCTTGAAGTTAAGTGTTCTCGAGAAAGAACACGGCCTTGATTTTCAAGCAGCTTTTGCAAGAGCGCAAACTCACGACGAGAAATATTAATTAGCTCATCGTTGACATGCACGGTATGAGAAGCTGGATCTAAGGAGATAGTATCATAAGTTAGAATTGGCTCTGCTCTGGAAGTAGTTCTTCGCTGTAGGGCTCGCATTCTGGCGCATAAAGCGTCTAAATCAAAAGGTTTTGCGATATAGTCATCTGCTCCAGCATCTAAACCAATAATTTGATCTTCAATGCTATCTTTAGCTGTCAAAATAACCACAGGAGTCGCAATGTTGTTAGAACGCATTGCTTTGAGCACGTCAAGCCCAGACAATTTTGGCAAACCGATATCCAGAACGACGAAATCAAAGGTTTCTGACTTATTGAGAATGGCTTGTTTAGCACTTTGGCCATCTTTTACCCAATCAACTGTGTAGCCATATTGAATCAGACCATTACGGACACCATCGCCTAACAAATCATCATCTTCAACAAGTAAAACACGCATGCAAAGATCACCTTAAGTTTAATATATCTATAGTATAGTCAAAAAGTTTAGCTTACCCCCGAAGCTACAAGCAGCACCTGTAAGCACAAAAACCATGAGCTCCTACAAGAGGTATAGCAATTATCTTACAAATTGATAAATATATCAAAAGATTAATAAGTTATCAGCGGTTCTCGTTGAACCGGATTACAAGGGGAGCCACGCTAATGCTGCCCCTAATAGCTGATAAGTTATCTAGATAAATCCCGGCAACACTTTCGTTTAAAAATTTAGACTGATTTTACATGCAAAATTGATGAAGTTACGCTATCCTAAGCCCAATTTCTGTAAGGGAACCCATCAACTCCCTTCAACCCTTTGATCGTATATTCTCATGTTTAAGGAGAGGAAATGTCTTCTTCAAGTTCTGCGAACAATGAAGCGATTGACCGCAAAAAAGTTATTGAAAAAATAGTTAATTACGCAAAGAAAAATGTTGCCCAAGATGAAATTAAGCTCTTAACTGGCTTCATTCGGCAATATTTTTATTATGTACCTATCGATGACTTAATGTCTCGGGATATAGTTGATCACTTTGGCGCCGTTTATTCACATTGGAAACTACTTGAAGATAGAGCTCCAGATCAATGTAAAATAAAAATATTTAATCCAGAAAAAGACAAAGACGGCTGGAAATCACACTATACGATTATTGAGGTGATTCATGAGGATATTCCTTTTCTTGCTGACTCACTTCGTATGGAAATTAACCGCCTAGGTTATACTATTCATTTGATCATTCTTTCCGGCGGCATGAGAGTGCAACGGGATTCACACGGACATATTACAAAAATTTATCCTTTCAATTCAGAGAGTAAGGATGCAATTGTTGAAGCACCTATTTATATAGAAATCGATAAGCAAACTGACCCTGACGCCTTAGAAAAAATCAAAGAAAATTTGTATCGGATTTTAAAAGATGTCCGACTTTCTGTAAAAGACTGGCAAAAAATGCGCGACCGGGTGGAAAGTGTTTTGACCGAGCTTGATGTATCCAAGCCTGCACTTGACCCCGAAGATCTGGATGAGTCCAAAACTTTTCTCAAGTGGATGATAAATGACCATTTTACATTTCTTGGAAGTCGGGAATATAAGATGGTCGAAATTGACGGCCGCAAAGCTCTGCAATTAATTCCCAAAAGTGGCTTAGGGGTGCTGCGAGACGAAGAGCGTAGCAAAGTTATTCGCTATTTCGACGAATTACCTCCCAAAGCTCGCAAACAGGCTCTTTCGAAACAAGTATTAATTATTTCAAAGACCAACACTGTTTCTACAGTTCATCGACCGACTTATACTGACTATGTTGCGGTCAAAAAATTTGATAAGGCAGGCAATATTACTGCCATGACTCTATTTATCGGCCTTTATACTTCTGACGCTTACAATAGCAAATTAAGTGACATCCCATTAATCAGACGAAAACTCGAGACGATGCTTCAAAAATCTGGCTTAACTCACAGTGGCCACGCACTAAAAAGTCTGATAAATATTCTAGATACTTTTCCTCGAGACGACATTTTTCAAAGCAACGTCGACATCCTATGCGATATCATCCTCGGCATTTTTCACCTACAAGATCGAAAACGAATCCGGCTTTTTGTTTTACCTGATGTTTACAGTCGTTACGTTTCCTGC
>JAGVJZ010000059.1 GCA_020050845.1 Gammaproteobacteria bacterium | reverse complement strand
TGAAGTGCATCTGCTCCTCCAGCACCGTGCGCCTACGCGGGAATGATAGGTCAGAATGGCAATGAAGGGGGATAGGCTACCTATAGTATGCCGTTAAAACCTTATGTTATACTTTCCTTTTAATCAGGTCGCAAATTCATGAAAATATTATTCGATTTTCTGCCTATTTTTTTATTTTTTATTGTTTTTAAGATCTATGGAATCTATGCAGCGACTATCGTTGCGATGGGAGCTTCCTTACTTCAGGTCATTATTTATCGGATTCGACATAAGCGTTTTGAAAGCATGCACGTGCTGACTTTCTTTTCAATTTTATTCCTCGGTGGCGCAACCTTACTGTTGCATAACGATATTTTCATTAAATGGAAGCCAACCATCCTGTACTGGGCGATGGGTTTATTATTTCTGGGCAGTTCGTTGTTTGCTAAAAAACCAATTATCCAACGACTCATGGAAGCAAGTATTCAGATGCCATTAACGATTTGGCAACGATTAAACATCGGCTGGTCGATATTCTTTATAATCTTGGGGGGTGTCAATCTCTTCGTTGTTTACCACTATTCGACAAACGCTTGGGTGAATTTTAAATTATTCGGAACTTTAGGGTTAACTTTAGGTTTTATCATCATACAAAGCCTCTATATATCAAAGTATATTGAGCTTAAGACTGAGCAAAAATAACTCAATGAACAATACTCATGAAGCAACAATCATCTGGTTACGTGACAAATTAGAGCAGGGTTTATCGCCATCTTTTTTGAATATCAAAGATGACAGTGCTAAGCATGCAGGTCATGAGGGGGCTAAAGATGGTGGCGGCCACTTCACAGTTGAAATCGCCTCCCCGCTTTTTCAGGATCACGCCTTAATAGTATGCCACCGTATGATTTATGATTTAGTTGATGAAGCTATCCCTCATAGGATTCATGCATTAAAAATCAAAATCCAGCGATAATATTAAGGTATGTTAATACCTAATCGATGGGCCGCAATTTCATAAGATTCAATCACGTTGCCTAAATCTTTGCGAAAGCGATCCTTATCCAATTTTTCTCTAGTTGCCGCATCCCAGATACGACAGCCATCAGGTGTAAATTCATCACCGAGCACAATTTCACCACCAAAACGGCCGAATTCAAGTTTATAGTCGACCAGCAACATGCCGTTCTTCATAAAAAGAGGCTTTAATAATTCATTTACCCTAAAAGTCAGATTCTTCATCGCTTCAATTTCATGAGCAGTGGCCCAATTAAAGACAATGATATGTGAGTCATTGACCATAGGATCATGTAGTGGATCATTCTTCAAAAAGAATTCAAAAACAGGCTGCTCTAGTTCTTTACCTTCTTCTAATCCTAAGCGACGACAAATACTACCTGCAGTAATGTTTCTAATGACACACTCGATTGGAATCATATCTAGTTTCTTAACTAATGACTCTTGGTCGGAGAGCAACTTAATAAAATGGGTTTTTAAGCCATGCTCTTCAAGATATTGCATAATATAAGCGTTAAAGTAGTTATTCACCTTGCCTTTGCGGGCTAACTGTTCGACCTTGACGCCATCAAATGCAGACGTGTCGTCACGAAAGACGACAATTAAGCTTTTGTCGTCTTGCGTGTTGTATAACGTTTTTGCTTTGCCTGAATATAATTCACTTTGTTTACTTAACATAGCGCCTCAACAATAGTTACATTAAGTTACGATTGATCTGACCTTGTAAAACAGAATTAGCTGGCGTGACAGTGACCACCGTTGAATTGCCACTCGCTTTCAAATGCACTTGATAGATAGGCATATCTTTTTTCATTTTGCCCCCAGTACCACTGGTATCAATAACATAGTAAGTACCCAGGGTATTATCCTTCTCCATAATTTTGTAATTCGAGGCTTTAAGAATCGAGCCTACTTTTGCCCAAGCTTGTGGAAAATTTAAAGCAACAGGAATAGGTCCGTTCGCAGAAGCATTAGTATGACCATGAATTTTGGCATCTTCAGCGTTACGGATCCGATCTTGCATCAATTGCTTGGGAGGCGTGATGTTAGCGCCTGGTGGCGTGATCGGAGGCTGCATTGGATTAGCGCCAGGGGCTGGTTGTGGCACTTCATAGAAATCTTCTACCTGATCGGAATTTAAATTCTGAGGTATCACTACCGGTCGGTCGATCGGAGGGGTTCGTTGATAACTTTGAGTCTCATCTTTTAAAAAACCATATCTGTCTCTAACTGTGGAACAAGCAGTCAGCGCAACCACTGCTATAGAGATCAAGCTAAATCTTACTAACCGCATTGAGTTTCTCCTCTAAACGTTTTTAAAATGTTATATGATGCCAACTTCTTGCATCGCTTGATGCAGACTTTCTTCATGCCGCTGTGTTAATTCTGTCAGGGGCAACCGTATGCCATCTTCAATTTTACCCATGCTATGCAAAGCCCATTTAACGGGGATAGGATTGGGTTCGATAAACAGTTTTGTATGTAGAGGCATTAATCTTTTCTGAAGCTCAGTCGCCAGAGATTCATTGCCCTGTGCAGCCGCTTTGCACATATCATGCATCATTCTAGGTGCAACATTAGCAGTCACTGAAATGACTCCTCTACCCCCTGCCAGCAAAAATTCTAACGACGAGGCATCATCGCCACTAAATAAATCAATCTTACCATTACTTTTATCTAAAATTTCGTTAACGCGTTTGATATCGCCAGTCGCTTCTTTAAGACCGATAATATTGCCGACCTCCGCTAGGCGGCAAGTAGTCTCCGGGAGAAGATCACAGCCAGTCCGGCCGGGAACATTATAAAGAATAATCGGTATTGGAACAGTGTCAGCAACTTTTTTGTAATGTTTGAATAACCCTTCCTGAGTGGGTTTATTATAATAAGGTGTTACAATCAAGCAGGCATCAACCCCAAGCTCCATGGCATTTCTAGTGAGGTTTATCGTTTCCGCCGTAGAATTGCTTCCAGTCCCAGCTATTACTGGTACTCGTTCACCAACTTGCTTAACCACGCGTTTGAGGATATCTTGGCGCTCAGCAAAATTGATTGTTGCCGATTCACCTGTTGTTCCAAGAATCACTAAGGCATCAGTTTGGTTATTAATATGCCATTCAATTAATTCAGAGAGGCTGTTAAAATCTACTGTGCCGTCGCTGAACATTGGAGTTATGAGTGCTACCATACTTCCGTGGAACATGATTTTCCTCCAAATAAAAACTGCATACTAAATGGGGTATTTATCAAAGACAAGAAAAAAACGCAAAGGTCATATTTTTACTAATCACCACAAAGAACATCTACCTAAAAAGTTAGGTCTTAGATCGATTTTGAGCTATTTTTGAGGAAATCTATGGAAAATATTCTGGTAACGACAATTTGTAGATCAGATACCAATGTTTTTAACGAAATCACTAAACTCGCAGCGGTGAATGAATGCCACATCAATTACAGTCACCTCTATTCTCTTGGAGGCGATCATTCAATGACTCTCCAGATAACCGGTAATTGGAGCGGCATTGCCAAAATTGAAACGGCTTTACCCAGTATCGCTAAGCGGTTAGATGTCGATATCGTATTTAAGCGAAGTCCTCAGGAAAAAATCGATCGCTTTCATCTTCCTTATCGAATTGAACTAATGGCTCTTGACCAGCCTGGTCTAGTTTATGAAGTTTATGAGTTCATCAACTCGCTTGATATTCACACGGAACAACTAGAAATTTCAACTTCGAAACATGAACAAACTCCGGTCTTAAAGCTTTCTATGCTGATTGAAATCCCTGCGGAAAGTAATATTGCAGATATTCGCGAGCAGTTCTTAATATTTTGCGACGAATTAAATCTAGACGGCACCTTGGAGCCAAGAAAATGAACCAAGAACCAACGATTATTAACCAAACTGTACCAGATTTTTTCATCAACGCGACTGATAACATCTCTGGAAAATTATCACAGTGGTCAGGGCGCCCTATCGTTTTATTTTTTTATCCAAAAGATAATACGCCGGTCTGTAGTGCGCAAGCCAAATACTTTAGGGACCACTTCGGTCAATTTGAAAATCTCAACACTCAGGTTTTTGGTGTATCTCGAGATACTTTAGCATCGCACACGCGCTTTAAAGAAAGACTAGGACTTCCCTACGAGTTAATTGCAGATCCTGCAGGGGAACTATGCAACTATTTCGAAGTGCTTGGAACTAAGAACTTCTTTGGCAAAAAAATCACTGGAATTATTAGAAGCACCTTTTTGATTGATAAAAATCGAATGTTAAGAGTGGCTTGGCGGAAAGTAAAAGTGTCACACCATATTGAAGAAGTTCTGAATGCAATTCGGGAATTGTGATTGACGGTGTCTGGAGGTTTTTAGAAGCCATCCTCTGCCTCAAGTAGAAGAGGGAATAAGAGACAGGTGGAAGAAAAGAAAGAGTAATTTGACAAAGTTAGTCATTCACTTTGGCTTCCCAAAAAACAATATGTTCATGTTTGATTAATTTACTTAAATATTCCAAAGCCGATTCAACTTTTACTTTATTATCGAAAAATTCAATAATTAAAGGCAAATTCAATGAAAGATCAAGCCACGAGGCAGAGTGAGATCCTGTCTCACCATAACCACTAATGGCACGAAAAACACTTAAGCCACGAATTTTGAGTGTATTTTTTAAATGGTTGGCGATTGTTTCCAGTAAATGATCTGACTCCATTATATAGACACGTACCATAGTGACATCGATTGTCTTCATAGTTGTCTTCCTCCTACAACTCCAAGCAAAGTAGCAAAAATACATAAACTAATACTGAGCAATATATTTAATGACCCGCTCAGCCAAGCGCCATTTTCAAAAAGATTGAAAGTTTCAATAGAAAAAGAAGAAAATGTTGTATAACCACCTAATAAGCCAATGAGTAAAAATGAACGCAACTGTGGCCCTAGGCCGTCAAACCGCTCTATGACTAAGACAAATAATAGTCCCATTACAAAACAGCCACTGACATTAACAACTAAGGTTCCATAAGGAAATTGTCGAT
>JAGVJZ010000032.1 GCA_020050845.1 Gammaproteobacteria bacterium | reverse complement strand
TACTTTGCGGCCAAGGACGACGATTCCTGAGCAGGCCGTCGTCCCTCGCCGCTAATCACTAGTAGAATGCGAAATACTTGTAGGCGAGGGATCTAGCGCCAATCTTATGAAAAGGGATGCTATTTCAGAGTCACCTCAAGTTTATGTGTTGGATCCTTGGCTGGATAGTCCTACGTTTTTGCCTGCTACTTTGTGGCCAAGGACGACGATTCCTGGGGTTGTTATAAATATAGAGTACGCACTTAGAAACGTAAGCGGCAAGAAAACTCTCACCCTAGCCCTCTCCCGCAAGCGGGAGAGGGGATAACAAGAAGGAAAGGGATAAAAGGATGAATTATGATGTTACTGCGTAGTATCCCACGCTGGGACAGCTTGTCCTTGGAAAAGGGTTTGGGCTCTGCTGACTACTTCAGGTGAGTGAAGTGCTTGCATCAGCTTAGTATATTTAGGATCCTGGCTTTCAGAAGTTCTGACCACTACGATGTTTGCATAGGGTGAATCTTTTGATTCTAAAAATAACGCGTCCCGAGAAGGTAACAAGCCAGCAACCATCGCATAGTTGGTATTAATCGCTGCAAGATCAACATCTGCTAAGACCCGTGGCAATTGTGCCGCATCGATCTCTTTAATTTGAAGATTCTTTGGATTTGAAACGATGTTGGCTGGAGTGGCTTTCAAATTAAGTTCAGGTGAAAGTTTAATCAGGCCGGCATTTTGGAGTAATAATAAGGCTCTAGATTCATTACTAGGATCATTAGGGACTGCTACAATCGCGTTGGGTTTTAGATCTTTGAGATTAGTAACCTTATTTGAGTAAAGACCCATTGGATAAACGAAGGTTTTACCAATGGCGGTTAAATTGTAGCCCTTAGTGGCAATGGTTTGCTCAAGATACGGGGTGTGTTGAAAGGCATTGGCGTCAATACTGCCATCGGCAAGGGCCTGGTTAGGAAGAACATAATCTGTGAATGGGACGATTATAACCTGTATTTGATACTTTTCTGCGGCAACATTTTTGGCAACTTCCATGAGCTCGGTTTCAGGTCCTGCAATGGTGCCAATTCTAATTTCGTTGCTTGCACGCTTTGGATTCGATTTGCTACAACTGGATAATAAAATTACACTGAAGATAATGACCAGTAAAACTCCAAAACGTTTCATTCTGACTCCTTAATGTGAAAATCGCGCAGCTATGCTCTCGCCGAGATATTGGATAGCATAGACTAACACCACTAAAACGATAATTGTGCCAAGCATAACACCGAAATCAAAGCGTTGATAACCATAGTTAATGGCAACACTACCAAGACCGCCACCGCCAACCGCTCCAGCCATCGCTGAGTATCCTACCAAGCTAATTAGAGTAGTCGTGATGCCGTGGATGATCAATGGCATTGCTTCAGGAATCATTACTTTGTTAATTATTTGTAAAGGGGAGGCACCCATTGCCATTCCTGCTTCAACTAGGCCATCTCCCACTTTAATCAAACTGCTTTCCACGATACGAGCCACGAAAGGAATTGCAGCGATACTCAGTGGCACGATGGCAGCATTGGTCCCGATGGAAGATCCCACGATCAATCTAGTTAGCGGAATCAGTGCAATCATCAAAATGATAAACGGAATAGCGCGAATAATATTTACTATGGCAGATAAGCCCTTGCTATAAAGTAAATTTTCAAGGATCCCGCCTTTGCGAGTAGTAAATAAGACAACTCCCAGGGGGGTACCAAAAATGGTAGCAACTAAACCTGACACAACGATCATATAAATGGTTTGTAGTGTGCCTTGCCAAAGTAATGTGACAATACTATCTGACATAATATCCTATCACCTCAACGTAAATTCCTTTACCCTCCAGAAAATCAATTGATTTTTTTAGAGTACTATCATCGCAATTTGCTTGGATTAACATCACACCAATAATTTCATCACGTATGACTTCGATGTTGGCCTGTAAAATGTTGATGTCGACTTGATAATTTTGTACGAGATGGGCAATTAATGGTTCTTGCGCAACACTTCCGACAAAAGATAACCGCAACAGCGTATCACTGTTAGGCACTTTTTCTCGGCTCAATCTTGCTTGAATGACATCAGGTAATTTATGTTGCAAAGATGACCGAATAAACTGCTTAGCGATTTTAGTTTTTGGTCGACTGAAAAATTCTAAAACTTCCGCTTGTTCGATTATGGAACCTGCTTCCAGAATCGCCAGGTGATGACAAATTTCTTTTACTACATCCATCTCATGGGTGATTAACAAAATCGTCAGCCCCAAGTTTTCATTGATATCTTTTAGCAGCTGTAAAATTGAATGCGTGGTCTGTGGATCTAGGGCAGAGGTCGCTTCGTCACTTAATAAGACGCGTGGTTTATTAGCAAGGGCTCGAGCAATTGCGACTCGTTGTTTTTGACCGCCACTCAATTGGTTTGGATAAAACTTCTTCTTCTCGGTAAGACCTGTTAATTCTAAAAGTGGTTGCACTTCTTTATCGATTTGCTTGTGACTGAAACCAGAGATCTTAAGGGGCAGGGCAATATTGTCATAGACAGTACGTGATGATAGTAAATTGAAATGTTGAAAGATCATGCCGATATGTTTTCGTTCTTCTCTAAGTTGGCGATCATTCATCTGGGTTAGATTTTTGCCGGCAACGATGACAGTACCTTCACTGGGTCGTTCGAGCATATTGACACAGCGAACTAGCGTGCTTTTTCCAGCGCCGCTTGGGCCGATGATCCCAAAGACCTCGCCTGGTGCTACTTTTAAATTAATATGATCAAGCACCTTGTGACCGTAAAAGGTTTTAGAGACATTGATTAATTCAATCATTTGCACGCTATGCCTTATGAATGATCGTGCAGCCAAATAATTTGCATGATCTCACTTTGTTCTCTATACTGAAATACACTAACTATAAACTTGAAGAGGCATTATGCTAACAGTAAGTCAGCAAAAAGTTTATGACTTTATTCAAAAATTCGTCAAAGAACATCAGCATGCCCCCACCATGGCGGAGATTGCCAAAGGAATTGGAATTACTTCAAGAGGGGTAGTGCACCGCTATGTGGCGGCAATAGCGCAAGAGGGACTGATTAATATCATCCCAGGTCATCGTCGGAATATTCAATTACTCTCGCCTTCAAATTGTTTGCCTCTTAAGGGTCGGATCGCAGCAGGTTCACCAATCGAGGCAATTACCGACAACGAAACGTTAGACATTGTTAATATTTTCCTGGGTAAGAATCGTTATGCACTAAAGGTAAAAGGCGATTCAATGATCGAAGAAGGTATCTTTGATGGTGATATTGTTGTTTGTGAACATTGTGAAGACGCAGCAGATGGCAAAATCGTGGTGGCATTGGTCGATAACCAAGAAGCAACTTTGAAACGTATCAAATATAATTCTGATCATACCATTACTCTCATTCCTGCTAATCAAAAGCTCAAACCGATGACCTATCCAGAAGATCGTATCGCAATTCAAGGTATTTACATTGGTTTATTACGCTTTGAAGGTTAAGAAAAATGTTGAAAGAAAAGAGTGACATTTGGTTATCTAATTTTCAGTCATTATCGCCGGCCTATGATATTTTTTATTGGCTACCTGATAACATTCGTAATAGCAGCAATTGGCCTACAATTGATGACTATAATTGTTTTGCTCATTTACAAAATGAACAAGGTCTAAAAATTCGCTTCGTGGATGCCCAATCGTGTCATTCGCAGATAGGATATGAACCAGCTATTTATTTAAATGGTGAAGTCAATACTCGAAAAAACAATTGGCATGATTTTTTTAATATGCTGGTTTGGCAAACGTTTAGTTCAGGAAAATCTGCATTAAATGCTCTGCATTATAAACAATTGCAGAAAAAAAAATTTAATACTTATTCACGAACGCCTTTTGAAAATCTCCTGACCTTGTTTGATGAAAATGGTGTGATCGTTTTTAGTTCTGACGAAAGTTTATTGCAATTAATTCGAGATATGTCTTGGAAAGATTTTTTTTGGAAACGTCGTGCAGAATTATCAAAAGTTCGCTGTTACGTATTTGGCCATTCATTGCATGAGAAAATGCTTAACCCTTATGTCGGGATGATAGGACATAGTGTCTTGCGATTAGTGAGTTCAAGTTTTTTTCATTTAAGTTTGGAAAGACAGTTACTCGAAGTAAATCGGTATTTATATGAATGGCTATCTAGCCTTGATGAGAGTTGTTCTCCTCGTGATTTAGCACTGTTACCAGTTTTAGGTTTTCCTGGATGGTTTAGTGCGACAGACTCAGAGGAGTTTTATGATGATATCAATTATTTTCGAACTAGTCGTCGAAACTAAACTTGCAGCGAAAGTCCGGGCCTATCCTCTTGACATTGCTGGCGTTCATAGTCATCCAATCGCTTTTCAAGATATGCGGTGCTTCTGGGCAGAGCTCTGGATATTACCTCTTTATTCAGTTCAAAGGTGGCTCCTAAAGCTTCTTGACAATGGCCATTAAGTTTCCGATAGGTATTCGCATAATTTTTCAGGTAACTAAACTTTTGTAATAAGTAATGTGCTCTAACTTTAGGCTCCATAGTAAGCGGTGTCACCCGAATTGCTGCAACACCAGGGAATTCGGTATCCCGAATGAGATCTACAATTCTTACTGGATTTGTGAACAGTACAGTTTGATAGTAATTACTAGCTAGAACACTACTATTTGGAACATAGTTTTCATTATATTGGGAGAGTATTGGACTGATTATTACTTTAGTTCCGGCTAAGCCGTCTAAGATAAGTGTGGAGTTTAGAGAATTAGCATTAAAGTTATGATTGAGACTTTTTTCGCTAAGCCAAATAATAAACTCAGGTTTATATTCCTGGGCAATATCTAAGAAACCAGGGTTATTCATATTATTCTCATAGCTTAATACCTGATCAACCTCCTGTTCCCAGATATCAAAAAAACCATCCTGATCGCATGGAAAACTCTTGCTTATCATGCCATTTACTGTCGCTGGGACTACTGGATACCGAAATTCACCATTGTTGTGCCATGCTGTATTGCCATGGGTAACAATTGCGGCGCCTGCGTGGGATGTTTCGTGAGTGATAATCATACTAGGTGCAGATTTGGTTATTAACCGGATAGTATTATTCGCAATTATGTATCTTCCAGCCATGGGTTGGCCGCCATAGGGGCTACCAGTTTCAGGTGTATCTGTATAGATTGAGATGCGGGGATGGCGGCTAGTAAAAAAGGTGGACATCAATTTTTGGGTGATAGGATGTGCTTGCTGCATTATAAAGACAAAATCTCTTTTTAACGTCCTAATAATTTGCTCTGGTGTAAATTTGGAATAGTTTTTTTGAGACACTTTCAAACCAGCAAAATGAGTCTGAACAATTTCTTGTATCCCTTTAGGTACTTGCTGAGCACAATTTTGATGAACTGCAATTCTAGAGTTATCAAATAATTGTTTGATCTTTGCAGTTGTTAACAGTTTTGTTTCACAAAATTCGATTGTCCTAATGGGTTCATGGATGTGAAGTGGGTAACTGAGAGTCTGCTCGTTCAGTTCTTGCATTAATATTCTAGTAGGATCATCACTTGCACCATCGGCTTTTAGACGGTGGAGGCCTGCTAGACGTGCAATAAAAGGAATGATTAATACTGATAAAAAACCAACGATTACTAAACCCAACAGTAAAAGTATAAGGAAAAAGTATTGTCTAGTTGAATTTTTCCGAGGAGTTCCGGGTTTGTTTTCTTCGAGATCTCGCGAAGCTTCCCGACTTTTACCATTTAGACCAGTACGTTTCATTATAATTTCTCTTATGATTTTATTAGCTAATAAGGTATTTCATTCTAAGGTCGTACTATACAAGAAAATTATTAAATGAACCTTAATTTGTCTGCTTGGTTGCCACTTTTATATATGCCTAACT
>JAGVJZ010000016.1 GCA_020050845.1 Gammaproteobacteria bacterium | reverse complement strand
TTTTTTAAAACTTAACACAAAAATTACACCTTTATATGATTGAGTTGACTAGGCACGCAAGCCCAAACGTGCGATAAGATCGCGATAACGTTCAATATGTTTATCTTTTAAATACTTTAAGATAGACCGTCTCAAATTAACCATGCGTAACAAGCCACGACGTGAATGAAAATCGTGTCCATGGGCTTTAAAGTGACCTGTGAGCTTAGTGATTCGGGCAGTTAGCAATGCGACCTGTACTTCTGGAGAGCCGGTATCATCATCTGATAAGCGGTACTCTTTAATAACTTCAGCTTTCTCGTTAGCATTCAATGACATATCAAAATCTCCAAGTTAATAACTTCTAAAAAACCCTCACCCGCTGTCATTTACAGAATAAGGAGTGTCAAACGATTCTACCAGTAAATGTAGGCCGAGTGAAGCGCGCCCTCTGGCACTCTTCTGCGCCTATTATTACGTTGCGATTAATCTGCGAGGTGCTACCCGACCATCTGTCAGTATTTCTCCAACTCCCAAAAACGCTTGTTGGTTCGAAACTAATCTGACAAGACCCTCTGTCGGCGCTTTGGGCACAATGATTGGTTGACCTTGTTTTATGTAATAAGTCAGGGACTCTGTTAAAGTAAGGAGCGGCCAGCCACTAAGCGCACTATCTATAGGTAATAATTGCTCTTTTAACAATGGTCGATCGGCGTCCGCCAATTCTATGAGTTTTTCAAGTGTAACCATAGTCTGGTCTTCATACGGCGCGACATAAGTTCGACATAACATACTAACATATGCACCGACCCCCAGTTGTTCTCCAATGTCCTCGATCAAAGTTCGGATATAGGTCCCTTTACTACACTTAACAAGTAAAACTAGACGATCATGTGCGTAGCTAATTAAAGTTAATTCTTTGATGTTGACACTTCGACTGGCTCGTTCTATTTCAATGCCTTCACGAGCATATTCATATAATGGCCGTCCTTTAAATTTGAGCGCTGAATACATAGACGGAATTTGCTGTATTTCACCGCGAAATTTGTCGAGCACGACATCAATTTTAGACGCGAGATCAGTTGGAAGATCTCGAGTTTCAACTATGCTACCTTCTGCATCGCCGGTAGTCGTACGAACACCTAATTTACCCTCAACATAGTATTCTTTATCCGCTTCAAGCAAGTATTGCGAAAATTTGGTCGCTTCACCCAAACATATCGGTAACATGCCACTCGCTAGCGGATCTAAACTGCCGGTATGCCCCGCCTTTTTGGGATTAAAGATTTTTTTTACCTCGGTTAAAGCTTTATTTGAGCTAATTCCCACTGGTTTATTGAGTAACAAAATACCATCAATATTTTGTTTAGGCCTTGAACTCATGAAACTATTCCTCTTTTTCAGATGGCTTTGGAGATAACAACTTAGCTATCTTTTCGCCATGTCGGATAGATGAGTCGTATTGAAAATGAAACTGTGGAGTTGTTCGCAGATTCACGCGCCGCGCTAACTCTCGACGAAAAAAACCTGCTGCTTTATTTAATGCTGCAAGAATATCTTTTACTTGAGAATCATCAAGTATCGTCACATAGACTGTAGCGTGGGCATAATCTTTAGATAATTCAATAGCAGAAACTGAAACGAACTTAAATCGAGGGTCAAAGCTATGGCTCAACAATAATCTACCTAGCTCGTTCTTTAAATGGTCTGCAACTCGCGACTTACGTTCAAAACCGTGTGCCAAAAAATAATTCCTCGAAAAAAACTTTCAAACATTTTTCCCTCTCCCGCTTAGGGGAGAGGATTAGGGTGAGGGTAAAATGCTAGATTTTCCTAGCTATCTCGAAGGTCTCGAATACCTCAATATGATCACCGACTTTGATGTCATTATAATCTTTGACGCCGATACCGCATTCCATACCTTGTCTAACTTCACTGACATCGTCTTTAAAGCGACGTAGTGATTCAATTTGATCTTGGAAAATAACGACATTATCTCGAAGAATCCGTACTGGTAAATGACGCTTAACAATACCGTCAATCACCATGCAACCCGCTATTAACCCAAATTTAGAAGAACGGAACACTTCTCTGACTTCAGCCAAGCCAACAATTTTTTCTTGGTATTCTGGAGACAGAAGGCCACTTAATGCCGCTTTGACCGCATCGATCAAGTCGTAAATGACACTGAAGTAGCGTAAATCAATACCTTCCACATCGACCAGTTTTTTCGCGCTTTGATCAGCTCGAACATTAAAACCAATAATAATGGTGTTAGATGCGATCGCAAGATTGACATCAGATTCGGTAATGCCACCTACTCCTGATGCAATAATGTTGAGTTTCACTTCGTTAGTTGAAAGTTTGTTTAATGCATCGCTAATCGCTTCAAGAGATCCTTGCACATCAGCCTTTAAGACAATACCTAACGTGCTAATTTCACCCTCATTCATTCTTTCGAAAATATTTTCTAAATTAGCTGCGCGCTGTCGCGCTAATTTCACTTCTCGGAATTTACCTTGTCTAAACAAAGCGATTTCTCTTGCTTTGCGTTCATTAGGAACCACAATGACATCATCCCCAGCGTGTGGCGCTCCCGATAAACCGAGAATTTCAACAGGTATAGAAGGTCCCGCGGCATCAGTGGAACGACCGTCATCACCGACCATTGCTCGAACACGCCCATATTCCTGTCCAGCTAAGAGAATATCTCCCCTCGTTAATTTACCGGCTTGCACGAGGATGGTTGCGACCGGACCACGGCCTTTATCTAATCGAGATTCAATGACTACACCTTTTGCTGGGCCCTCAGAAACTGATTTGAGCTCCATCACTTCAGCTTGTAACAAAATAGCTTCGAGAAGATTTTCAATCCCAGTCCCTGCTTTGGCGGAGATATTAACAAACATGGTATCGCCACCCCATTCCTCAGGAATGACTTCAAAGCTAGATAATTCATTTTGAACACGCTCTGGATCTGCTTCAGGTTTATCCATTTTGTTGATGGCCACAATGATTGGGACGCTAGCCGCCTTAGCATGTTGAATGGCTTCTACGGTTTGTGGTTTGACACCATCATCTGCAGCAACAACCAAAACGACGATATCGGTGGATTTTGCACCACGAGCCCGCATCGCGGTAAATGCTTCGTGACCGGGAGTATCAAGAAAAGTAACCATTCCTTTATCGGTGTCGACATGGTAAGCACCAATATGCTGAGTGATGCCACCTGCTTCACTGCTAGTCACTTTAGTACTGCGAATATAGTCAAGAAGAGAGGTTTTGCCATGATCGACATGCCCCATGATGGTGACTACTGGCGCTCGAGGTTTTAAGTCACCGAGGCGTTGTTCATCCGCAAGAATATCTTCTAGCCGATCTTCTTTTAAAAGTTTCGGCTTGTGACCCATTTCTTCCACAATAATAGAGGCCGTTTCTTGATCAATGACTTGGTTAATCGTTGCCATTGCCCCTAATTTCATCATCGCTTTTATAACTTCAGCCGCTTTAATCGACATTTTCTGCGCCAATGAAGCAACTGTAATGGTCTCAGGGATGGATATCTCTTTGAAGACAGGTGTGGTGGGTCTTTCAAAACTTTGTTCAATTTTTTTAACGGCGGTGTTATCAGCTTTATGGAGTTGTTTGCCTTTTTTCTTCTTTCTATAGTTCGTCTCACCGACTGGGATAAATTCTATTTCTTCATCTTCATCATTTCTGAAATCTTCTTCAGTGATTCGTGCCGCTTTTGATTTACGTTTTTCGGTTTTTTTGTGTCCTTTCTTAGGACGTTCATCTTTCTCATCTATCTTAATATGCTTTGGTTCTACCACAGACTCTGGCGTGATTGCAGCTTCGAAAGTCTCTTCAATTTCTGATTCAATGGGGTATTCTTCCGTTGTGGCAACTTCTTGCTCTTGCTCGCCAGAAACATGCTGTTCAAGTTGTTCAACTGGTAAGGTTTCTTCAATTGTCTCTTCAGAAATTTCAGGTTCAACGGTTGCTTCTTTGTCGTAAATCTTTTTACGTCGAACTTTAACCTTGGTGATTGCTTTATGCGCACCGCCTTTTAATTCGCTGACCGTGGTTCTTTTCAACGTAATCTTTCGAGGAGCTTTATTTTTTTCCTCTATGCCATGACTACGTTTTAGATGTAACAACAACTCTTGTTTTTGTTCTGCCGTGACAGTGTCATTTTCATCAGTCACTTTAATACCGGCATTATTTAGTTGTGATTGCAAAAGATCTGTCGAGATCCCAAGATCATCAGCTAAACGCTTAAGAGTGACTTCTGCCATAGATAAAACCTCATTGAACCGCGAACTATTTAATTATTTAGTGAACCAATGTTCACGAGCTTGCATGATAATTTTCGCTGCTTTTTGCTCGTCAAGCCCTTGAACATCAGAAATATCATCGACGGATTGTTCTGCGAGATCTTCGCGGGTGATAATACCTTTTCTTGCTAATTGATAAGCAAGCTCCGTGGTCATACCATTTATTTGAAGTAAATCTTCAGCAGGCTCAATCTTAGAAAGCTCTTCTTCTGTTAATAACTCTTTTGTGACGAGCGCATCTTTAGCACGATTTTGCAGCTCAGTTACTATCTCATCATCGAAATCATCAATACCCAATAATTCCTCTCTTGGAACATAAGCAATTTCTTCGATGCTGGTGAAGCCTTCAAAAATTAATAAATTAGCAATATCTTCATCGACGTCTAAATGCTGCATGAAAACTTCTTTCGCTTTTTCTGATTCTTGCTCAGTTTTCATTTGTGCTTCAGTTTCAGACATCACATTAAGTGTCCAACCTGTTAATTCACTGGCTAAACGAATGTTTTGACCACTGCGTCCGATTGCAAGAGAAAGCTGATCTTCACGCACTGCCAGATCCATAGTTTTAGTTTCTTCGTCGACTTCTATAGATGCAATTTCAGCAGGCGCCATGGAATTGATGACTAATTGTGCAGGATTATCATCCCACAAAATAATATCGATACGTTCACCACCAAGCTCACCGGATACAGCTTGAACTCTTGATCCTCGCATACCCACGCAGGCACCGATTGGATCAATACGACCATCATTGGTCTTAACTGCAATTTTGGCGCGAGAGCCAGGATCTCTAGCAGCAGCCTTAATTTCAATCACCTCTTCGGCAATTTCAGGCACTTCAATTTTAAATAATTCCATCAACATTTCAGGGCGGGTACGACTTAATAATAATTGTGGTCCGCGCTTGTCATCACGTACTGCATATAAATAGCCACGTAGCCGATCACCATTTCTGACCATTTCTCTTGGAATCATTTCTTCTCTTAAAATAATCGCTTCGGCATTCTCACCCAGATCTAAGATAATGGCGTCACGGGTGACTCTCTTGACAACACCGTTTAACAACTCGCCAACACGTCGTCGATATTGATCAACAACCTTCTTACGCTCAGCTTTACGAACTTTATCAATAATTACTTGTTTTGCTTGCTGAGCTGCAATACGACCAAAAGTTTCCGACTCAACAGGCTCTTCAACCACATCCCCAACGTCTAATTCGGGATCTAACTCTTTGGCTTGGGTCAACGGAATTTCTTTACTCGAGATTATTTCTTCTTGATTGTCTTCAACAACGGTCCAGTATCGGAAAGATTCAGAATCTCCCGTTTTTCGATCGATCGCCACACGAATATTGACATCTTCAAGATATCGCTTCGCGGTCACTGTCGCTAAAGCGGCTTCAATAGCT
>JAGVJZ010000003.1 GCA_020050845.1 Gammaproteobacteria bacterium | reverse complement strand
CGCTAAAAGCAAAGTGAATCATTTAACCTACCTCGGAGATGCTGTCATTGGTAAAGAAGTGAATATTGGTGCTGGCACAATTACTTGTAATTATGATGGAACTAGTAAATTCACGACTACCGTAAAGGACAAGGTCTTCGTTGGTTCGGGGACTCAGCTAGTGGCGCCAGTGATATTAGAAGAGGGCGCTTATATTGGTGCGGGTTCCACCATCACTCAAAACGCACCACCTAATCAGTTGACTCTAAGTCGTGCTAAACAGGTAACCATTAAGGGTTGGAAGAAGAAAGTAAAGACTTGAGACGAATTGTCATCCCGCCCCTTATTTGTCGTTCGCGCATAAGCTTAAACTTAAGCGTTATCCCCTCATCCGGCCTTCGGCCACCTTCTCCCACAAGTGGGAGAAGGGAAAAAAAGCTTAAGTTGTCGCCTATGCGCTTTCGCGGGAATGATAAATAAGTGTTATTTCACACACTCAATTATCTCAAAACCCTTACAAAAAGATTGCCGACAGATGGTTTGAGTTCCAATAATGAAAGTAGGGGTGCTTGGGTTATTGTCGAGTTTACAACTTAGCGCTCGACGATAGCCCATGGCTTGACAGAAACGGTCTGCGGCGGGTTTACCACAGTCTCGGTTGAGCCTTAAGCAAACATCCAAGCGTAAACCACTCATTTTGGGTTTGTAGAAGATGCGAGTGATACAACGTGGAGCGACTTTCTTCACTATCTTAGTAGTAACAGGTGGTGGCGGAGCGATTGGGGCAGGTGCCTCACCCTGACCGAAAGTCTGATTAAAAGCTGCTTGAGCTTGATTAGCTTCTTGTCTGGCATGAATAACGGATAAAACAATGGCTTCTCTTAAAATAGCCTGATTTCTGGCCAGCGGAGGATATTGACCGGTATTGGTTTCAAACGGGGGATATTGGCCATTGCGTTGATTATAGACACCACTCAAATTCGTGAATTGAGTATTATTTTGATAGCCTAAAATGGCACATTGCCCCTTAGTTAACCAAGGATCATCGTCACACTTAAGCTGAACAACAACCGTACCTAAGTTATTGGCTAGGGTAGTTTGTTCAGTGGCATCATTAGATCGTGAATCCCAGGCTCCAGTCGTTTCAACCCAAACGTTCTGATAAATGTAGGAATTTCCAATCGGTAGTCTAACAGAACAGATACCGCTAAATGTATAGGTATGTTTGGTATCAATTGATACGCCAGAAGCATCTTTAAGTTTGAGTTTGCAAACGTAGGGAGGATTCAAGTCTGAGACATAACTATGAAAAAATGAGGCGCCAAAAGCGGGGGACAGCACAAATAGAGTTAGTACTATACAAGCTTGCAGAAAACGCATTTGGTTTTTCCTTCATTCTTATCCCTGGCAACAAGTATAGCCGAAAAACGCTTCATGTCGTCTTACGTTTTAAAATAGTTGCTAAGAATTTTCCATGTAAATCAGAAGCATTTAGTGCTGGAAGGTAGTTATAAACCTGTCCCCCTGCGTGGAAAAAAACTTCTTTATTGGTTATTGCAATTTCTTCTAATGTTTCCAGACAATCTATCGGGAAACCTGGACAGATAATATCAATCTTCTTAATACCCGATTTCGGTAAACTGGTTAGTACCTCATTACAATAAGGTTTCAACCATCGTTCACGACCGAAGCGTGATTGAAAAACTACACGCCATTGTTGCTCTTTAAGCTGCAATTGGTTTGCGATAGCTTGGGCGGTTGTCAAACATTGTTGGTAATAAGGATCACCGCGGGCGTTATATTTTTCTGGCAGTCCATGGAATGAAAAAATGAGTAACTCTCCGGGCTCTTGTTGCTGCCACTGTTTTTTTACCGAATCGGAGATTGCGCAAATATAGAGAGGTTCATTATGGTAATTGTTGATAAAGGCTACTTGTGGCTGCCACGAGAGGTTCTTAAGGCTACGAGTTAGCTGTGCTAAGGTGGATCCTGTCGTTGGCATTGAATACTGTGGATATAAAGGTAAGACCACAATCCGTTCAACGTCCTTTTTCTGCAACAATTCTAGGGCATCTTGGATGGCAGGATTACCATAGCGCATGCCTAATACAATTGGATAATCTTCTCCCATTTTCTGAAATTGATTTTGAATGCTTTGCACTAAATCTTGAGAGTAACTCAGTAAGGGACTACCTCTCGTGCTCCAAATTTTTTGATATAACTTTGCAGTTTTTGGTGGTCTGAGTCTCAAAATAATGCCATGCAAAACTAGCCACCAGAGGGGCCTTGGGATCTGGACTATATATGGGTCCCATAAAAACTCAGCTAAATAACGTCGGACGGCCTTAGGAGTCGGAGCATCTGGAGTGCCCAAATTGATAACTAAAATGCCTGTTTTAGCAAGAGTAACCATTCGCTGAAAAACTTAGTGGTAGCCAAGATCGGGATTCACTTTACCTCTAAAAACCCGATAGGCATAGATACTGTAAGTGATTAATAACGGCAGCAAAATGATTGTGCCAACTAATTGAAAGATTAGTGTTTTAGGATCGGATGCCGCTTCAAAGATCGTTAATTGCCTAGGAATGATATATGGCCAAATACTGATCCCAAGTCCAATATAAGCAAAAAGAAATAATGAGACGCTTAGGATGAATGGCAATTTTTCATTACAACGATCAGGTTTGTGCAAGCAGTAGAAAGACAATGCCGTGGCAATTAAGGTTAAAATTGGCAAGAAAAGTAAGTAAAAAAAGTTTGGTAAACTAAACCAACGCGCTTCAATGGCTGGTTGAGAAAGTGGCGTCCATAAGCTAATAATCAACATACAAATCGAGACGGCGACTAAAAGTATTCGAGCTGCTTGGTACATATCACGTTGCAAATCATTTTCTGTTTTCATGATCAGCCATGTGGATCCCAATAATGCATAGCCAAAAACCACAGCGAGCCCAGTAAACATGCTAAAAGGGCTCAGCCAAACATAAGACTGCTCAAAATTTTCTACAAAAAATTTACCTTCTATAAATGCTCCTAAAATGAGTCCTTGACAGAAAGCGGCCGCTGTTGAGCCTCCGGTGAAAGCCAGATCCCATAAAAAACGAGAACGATAAGCTTTAAATCTAAATTCAAATGCCACGCCACGAAATACCAATGCACCTAGCATAATCATAATCGGCATATATAAGGCGGGTAATAATGTACTGTAGGCAATGGGAAAAGCACCATACAAGGTTGCGCCACCGAAGACTAACCAGGTTTCGTTTCCGTCCCAAACGGGTGCAATACTATTAACCATGAGGCTACGATATTCGGGGTCTCGTATCCAAGGGAACAGGATACCAATACCAAGATCAAAGCCATCTAAGATCACATACATTATGACGCCAAAAGCAATGATGAATGCCCAAATAAGCGGCAGTAAGTTATTACTCATCCTTGTAGCTCCTCGTCCTTAGGGTGTGGCATGTAGCTAATCGTTAACGGTGGAGCATCCAAATCAGCAGGACCTTTACGGATGGTTTTAAATAGATAATAAAGGTAGAAACTAAAAATAACCCCGTAGCCAATAATAAATAAAGTGAGCGAAATGATGACGTGTTCCAAGGGAACAACGGAAGCCGCATCTTTGGTTCTTAGCATGCCATAAACAACCCAGGGTTGACGCCCCGACTCTGCAGTTAACCAACCACAAATTGCAGCAATAAAACCTGAAGGACTTAAATACAAACATAATCGGTGGTACCAGCGGGTAGTATAAAGCCGGTTACGAAAGAGCAGTATCGCCCCGATCCAAGAAACCAGGATGAATAACATTCCAATGGCTAACATAATGCGAAAAGCAAAAAAAGTGACGACCACGACCGGTCGTTCTTCCCTCGGAACCGAATTAAGACCCACTAATGTGCCATGAAGTGAGTGGGTATTAATAAGGCTTGCTCCGTAAGGGATGCTAAGCGGAAATAAATTTTTCCCCTGATTCTCATCCGGAATGGCGAAAATAATAAATGGCGCCCCTTGCATGGTATTCCAATTTCCTTCAATAGCCGCAGTTTTGAGCGGTTGATATTGATGAACGGTTAATCCTACTCGATCGCCAATGAACAGTTGTAATGGTGAGGCAACTGCGGCCAATAAAACCGCGACGAACAGACAAGGTTTGGCAAGATCATGAAAACGATTTTTAAGTAGAAACCAACTTGCTACTCCTGCAACCACAAAAGAAGCAGTGAGGAAAGAAGCTAGTATCATATGGAAGAAGCGGTCAATAAAAGAAGGATTAAAAACAACCTTGCTCCAGCTTTGCACTGCAAACTTACTTCCTTCCATAAAGTAGCCGGTTGGTGTTTGCATCCAGGAATTTGCGGACATTATCCAAAAAGCAGAAATGATCGTTCCAATCGTGACTAAGAGCGTTGCAAAATAGTGCATTCGTGGAGAAACTTTTTTCCAACCAAATAGCATGACCCCCAAAAATCCAGCTTCCAAAAAGAAAGCACTCATAACTTCATAGGCAAATAGGGGTCCTAATACTTCACCAACAGCTTTAGTAAAGCCTCCAAAGTTTGTTCCTAATTCATAAGAGAGAACTACTCCAGAAACAATGCCCATCCCAAAAGTTAGGGCAAAAATTTTGGTCCAAAATTTACAGATTTGTAGGTATTCTAGTTTTCTAGTCTTAATCCATAGACCTTCCATAATGCAAAGAAAAACGGCCAAGCCGATATTGAGTGTTGGAAAAATAATATGAAAACCGATGGTAAAACCAAACTGAATGCGTGATAAGATGAGCGTAGAAATCACACTTATTTCCTCCGCTATGTAAAAGATTAGTGAATTAAACCATAAAGTTACTCATGAATAAATTAATCTTGTCCGAAAGCAAAGCAATCTTTCATCTTGCTATACCTTTAATCTTTAATTTAGTTGCTTATATGGGGATGCAGCTCATTGATGTTGCAATGCTAGGTCGTTTGGGACCGACTGCTCTTGCTTCCTCAGCGGCAGGTAATGTGATGTATGTGATTGTGTTAGCCGGTGGTGTTGGAGTTTTATCTGCGATAGGGACTTTAGCAGCAGAGGCATTTGGTGATCAAAATCAACGACGAATCACGCTAATAGCACGCCAAGGGTTTTTGCTGGCTCTTATCTTAACCATACCCGCGATTTTATGGGTATTAATGACACCCTCTATTCTTCTTTTAATTAAACAACCCTATGAAGTAGTGCAAGGCGCTAAAGATTATCTGCATGGGTTAATTTATGGTTTTTTCCCGTGCATGTGTTTTTGTGTGTTGCGAGAATTTATGACTGCGATTCACAAACCGCGCATTATTATGATGATTACGCTATCCGCAATACCTTTCAACGCATTACTCAATTATTTGTTCATTTACGGAGAGTTAGGTTTTCCAAAGCTTGGTATTTTTGGGGTTGGATTAGCGACTTCGATTGTTGAATGGTTAATGTTGTTCGCCATGGTCATTTATGTCTTGAAGCAACCATCACTTCGAAGCTATCAACTCTTCAAGGTCAAACGACCTCATGGTGAGATCCGTAGAATACTTCGTGTAGGTTGTCCCGTTGGGGTTAGCTTTGTTATTGAAGAGCTATTGTTTGTGATTACCACGCTCTTGATGGGCTACTTCGGGGTCGTTGCGCTTGCCGCTCATCAAATCGCACTGCAATGTATTTATGTGGCTGCCATGATCCAAATAGGAATGAGTCAGGCGACTGCAGTACGAGTTAGCCACTCTTTAGGAGCAAGTGACCGTGAGCAAGCACGCCAGACTGCTTATGTTGCGATCGTGCTAGGCATTGGTTTGGCTTTTATTGTTGCCTGCTTTTTTTGGTTTGCTCCGGATTTAATTATTAGTTTGTTCATTAATCCCGTAAGTAACCCAGGCGTTTCCAATTTAGCGGTGAAATTATTAAGTATCGTGGCTCTCTTTCATATTATTGATGCGATTCAGATTGTGACTGGCGGTGCACTGCGACGTTATCAAGATACCTTAGTCCCGATGTTCTTAGGGATAATTTCTTACTGGTTAATTGGAATAGGAATGGGGGTTCTGTTTGGTTTTGTCTTTCATTTTGGGCCACAAGGTTTATGGTGGGGATTATCTTTAGGGCTTTGTGTGGCT
>JAGVJZ010000069.1 GCA_020050845.1 Gammaproteobacteria bacterium | reverse complement strand
CGTATATGGTATGGTGGATTGGATTTTAGATATCATGCAAGTGACTAGCCGCATACAGCGTATTCTTTAACAAAGTTGCAACAGTCATAGGTCCAACTCCGCCTGGAACAGGCGTAATCCATCCGGCTTTTTGTTTTGCGCTTTCAAAGTCGATATCACCATGTAGGGTGCCATTAGGTAAACGGTGAATACCGACGTCTACCACGATAGCGCCTGGTTTGATCCATTCAGATTTAATGATGCCTGGTTTGCCGATTGCGACAATTAATAATTCTGCCGCCTGAACATAATCTTTTAAATCTTTACTATACCGATGACAGACCGTCACAGTCGCTTTCCTCAGCAATAATTCCATTGCCATGGGCCTGCCTACAATGTTTGAGGCTCCGACCACGACCGCGTTAATTCCAGTCAAAGGGATTTCATAGAATTGCAAAAGCTGAATAATCCCGTAAGGCGTGCATGGTCGCAATAGCGGTTTGCGTAAGGAAAGCCTTCCAACATTATAGGGATGGAAGCCATCAACATCTTTATCGTAACGAATTCGTTCCACCACTCGCCAAGCATCTAGTTGTGGTGGTAATGGAGTTTGGACGATGATCCCATGAACAGAGTTATCTTCGTTCAGTCGATCAATAACAGCGTCTAGTTCCTCTTGGGAAATCTCTTCTGGTAAGTCATAAGCGACCGAGTGAAAACCTAATTTTTCGCACGCAATGCGTTTATTTTTGACGTAGATCTTAGAGGCGCTGTCATTACCAACAATAATAACCGCAAGTCCTGGTGGTTTTTTATGCTCTGCCAATCTTTGTTGAACGTCTTGCGCTATCGAAGATTTGATAACGTGTGCAACATGCTGGCCGTCAAGTATTTTGGCAGTCACTTGCTGCTCCTAGTGCGAAGGTATGGTAAGTGTTTGGCCAATTTGCAATCGTTTAGTATTTTTTATGTGATTGGCCTGCTGTAATTTTTTAAGAGGAACATGTAATTTTTTTGCAATTGTTTCAAGGCTATCACCCGATTTTAAAGTATAAGTTTTTTTGGATTGTTTAGATTCATGGGTCTTAGTCGTGACCGTGTGTTTCTTTTCTGCATTGGTAATGACCAGCACTTGGCCAATTTTAAGCTTATTCGTTTTCAAGTGATTAGACTTCTTGATCGCATCACTCGTGGTTTGAAACTTCTTGGCAATATGACCCAAAGTGTCATGCTGTTTAACATGGTATTGAATGGTGCTGACTTGCGGTTCAGGGATGGGCATCGTTTGCATGAGTGGTTGGGTATTGTTAGTTTCTGGAAGAGGTAGGCTCGCCATCGTTTGTTCTGCTTTTGGCTCATCATGATCTGGGGTTGGTTGCGGCACAGAGGCTGGCAATTGATTATTTTCCGCAAGATTATAAGTCTTGGCTTGTTGCCACGTTTCCTCTGACACTTCAGAGTTTTTTGCAAGGTTTGGTAGACTCACTTTATATAATCCTGGCTGTCGAATAATAGAAGCAAGCGCGAGTATTTTAGGGACATATTCTCTAGTTTCTCTGGAAGGAGGGAGATTCCAAAAGTTAAAATTATGACGACTACTGACAGCGGCGACCTTCCCTTCACCAGCATTATAAGCCGCCAAAGCAAGTAGCCAATTTTGGTTAAAGTAACGGTGGAGGTACGTGAGATAAGTAAGCGCTGCTTTGGTTGAAGCATTAACATCGCGTCGTCCATCATAGCCACGATTTACCTTCAGCCCAAATTTAGCAGCAGTGCCTGGCATCATTTGCCACAATCCTGCGGGACCAGAACGAGCTCCTGCAGCCGGATTATATTGACTTTCTAGCAGCGGAATAAGTGCAAGTTCGGCTGGTAAATTGTAGTGGTGCGTTTGTTGATAAACATAACGAAGGAAAGGTTCCGCACGCATCAAGATGCGTTGTAAATGTTTAGGATGTTGTTGATACCAGTGTATTTGTCGCTGAATATCGGGATTATTTTCTTGAGATTCAATAGCGAAGTCCTTGCTCATTTGAGACCAAAAATTGGCATCGGTCTTATCTTGGATGTGAAGCCAATTCGGCTTAGGAAAAGCAAGACTGCTACTGCTGAGCACTAAGCTGACCAATAACAAAAAGAGTGTGAGTCCTGGTATGATTCTTCTTTTTCTATATAGCATAGTCTTCTGGATACTATCGGATGAAACCGATAGGGTCAAATATTACATAAGGCTATTTTTCCATTCGCGTAGCGTAAATAAGATTTCTACAGGGTCCGTGAGGGATTTTTGTGCATAGTCTGAAGCAGCAATAATGACCTCTTTCTGATTGCATCGAAGGAAGGGATTTGTCTCAAGCTCAAGTTTTAAAGGTGCAGGCACTGCAGGTTGCCCTTCTTTGATGAGCTGCTTGGTTATCTCAATTCTTTCTTGGATAGCTTGATTGTTAGGTTCTACTAGGTGGGCAAACCTTAAATTGTTTAAGGTATATTCGTGACCACAATAAATTAGCGTATCTGTCGGTAAGTGCTTGAGTTTATTTAAAGATTCGTACATTTGTTCTGCATTACCTTCAAATATTTTGCCACAGCCGGCGGTGAATAAGGTATCACCGGTAAAAGCTACCCCATCACTGTAATAAGCAACATGTTCAAGAGTATGAGCTGGAATGGTAAGTACTTTAAAGGGAATTTCTAAGGGATGAATAATTTCTTCGTCGTGGACAACATGTGTCACTTCAGGAATTTGAGCTGAACCATAGACAGGAACACTCTTTGTTTGCACTAGCTCTGTGATCCCATTCGTGTGATCGAAATGATGATGAGTGGCTAATATGGCTTTGAGATTGAGCTTATTCTTTTGCAAGAACTGAGTGACCGGAGATGCTTCTCCAGGATCAACTATCAGACAGTCGCTATTCTTTACAAGACACCAGATATAATTGTCGTGGAAGGCTTTGATTGGGTAGATTGTCATGAGGATTTTCTCTTTTAGTATTAATTGAGTATACCACAATACGTGCCCGTGCCCGTCGAAGGAATAGGAATAGGAATAAAGAGAATTTTTAGTTAAAATGCCTTTTCTTTAACTTTTGGCAAGTGTCTTACATGGAAAAGGAATCGCCGTTTTGGACTTTTTCGCAAAGTCTCACCAGTTTTCCAGGACAATATTTTTTGCAATGCGAACAGGAAGCATTAAATAGACTCTTACCTAAGTTTTACGGTTACTACTTAGTACAAGCTGGTATTTTCAACTGCTACGATCTTAAATCGGCTAGCACGATTAATGTTCATATTTATCTTGGAAATACTCACCATGAGGTGGGACCAAACGAAAACTTTGTGGAGTCTACTTTCGAAGAACTGCCATTTCAAACTGAAAGCATCGATGTTTTTTTTCTGCCCCATACCTTGGAATTATGCAAATATCCGGAAACTTTGTTAAACGAGATTTATAACATTTTAATACCAGATGGTAAGTTAATTGTAATTGGATTTAATCCTTTTAGCTATATTGGGTTGACTAAATTATTAAAATCAGATAAAAATCTACCTTGGTCAGGCAATTTACTGAGCTTGGGTACCTTAAAAAGAAGGTTATGTGATATCGGTTTTGTTGTTGAAGATTACGACTATCATTATTTTAGTGCTCCTAAAAAATCCAAAGCTAAATTAAGAAACTTCTTTGAATCATTTGGGAAGCGATTTTTTCCCGTTTTTGGTAGTTTTTATATCTTGATCGCAGAAAAAAAGACGATACCCTTATCCCCCTTGAAGTTGAAAATTTATAACAAAAAAATATCAGTTACTCATGGGTTCCCAGAGCCGAGTACCAATAAGGGTCTTTAATGAAAGTCGAAATTTTTACCGATGGAGCTTGTCGTGGCAATCCAGGGCCTGGAGGTTGGGGGGCATTATTAAGATATAAAGGTACGGAGAAATATCTTAAGGGAGCTGAGTTAAATACGACCAATAACCGCATGGAATTATTAGCAGCGATTCAAGCGCTATCTGCACTAACAAGATCGTGCGAGATTGACCTGACCACCGATTCGAAATACGTTCGCGACGGGGTGACAACTTGGCTCCCTAATTGGAAAAAGAATAATTGGCGTACTAGCCAGAAAAAACCAGTTAAAAATCAAGACTTGTGGCAACGATTAGAACAAGAAACACTGCGTCATACCATTGCGTGGCATTGGATAAAAGGCCACAGTGGTCACGTGGAGAATGAATTAGCGGACCAACTAGCTAATCAAGCAATCGATGAATTGTTGGCTATTTCGATGTAGTTGTTTGTCTCTGTCATGTAATGGGGTTAGAGGGGGTTATAATACTCTCCCTCTCTAGTAATGGGATTGGAGGGGTTATAATACCCTCACCCTAACCCTCTCCCGCAGGCGGGAGAGGGGAAAGAATAGGATTAAAGGAACATTATGCGCCAAAT
>JAGVJZ010000038.1 GCA_020050845.1 Gammaproteobacteria bacterium | reverse complement strand
TCTAAAATTCAGAGTTGGGCATATCACATCGACTGCGGTCAGAAGACAGTTAGCATCTTCTTCACTGCCACCGCTTGCGATTCAAATGTTGCTAGACCCGAGGTATCTTCTTCTTGAACTACCCCTCATACATAATCTTTTCGTGAATAATTTGACCGAAGAAAAACGAAAGAACTTAAGTACTTTAATCAAAAGCTATGCTGATGGTTGTATAGATTTTGTTTGCCATTTACTCATGAACTATGACACCTTAAAAAGGCAGGCGAAACTAACTGGCATCCCGATGCCAGTTGATTGTTATCTTTCAAATATTAGGGCATTAGGCTTTAGCGACGATAACTCCCCACCTCATAAAAGAACTGCAGTGACTACTGCTTTCATATCAAATGTAAAAGATGACGCTGCTGCTCTACCTATTTGGAAATGTTTAGATTCAATGGGAATCCCATTAACCAAAGAAATACTTTTGAATGCGGTGATGCACAATCATAGTGTCTTAGAAGGATTATTTGAGTTTGTAGCATCAAAACCATTGCCAACACTCCTCTCAGAAGATTTAGTTCTAATTTATTTCTCGGTTTTAAAAATTAGTATCCCGCCTGGCACTCTCATGGCAATCACGAGGCATTTACAAAAGGTAATTCCTGACCTTCTTCTATGGAAAGATGGGTTTCAAAATAATTGTTTACACACTCTTTGTCACCGTCCACCAGAATTTTTAAAAGAATTTGTAGCCCTTCTGAGTGCAACCCATTCCAAGGAGGACTGTTTATTTCTACTCAATGACCCAGACTCGACAGGACAAATAGCTGGGCCTGTCATAGTTCTAAAATGCCCAGAATTTGCAAAAAAATTAGAGTTGCTCACCCAACCACCACGGGCCACTATCAAAAATCCGCCGCCGCCGCCTTCAACTCCGACACACTTTTTTCAAAATGGTTCACATATAACGCCACCGTTAAATTTTCATTCTTCATATCAACTTTTGAGTCATTGTATACATTTCAAAAATGACCTGACGGAATTAAAAGCACTACTTGATAAGGTTCCATTGACTACCTTGTGTAACAATCACGAAGGTTATCCATTGTTATCAATCGCAGCATCGCGCAGGCTGCCCACCTTTGTTGCTGAATTGCTTAGAAGAGGTATGGATGTATTTCTTGTCGCTGACACACTCAATCGTCGCCGTTTATATTCTGCAGTAAAAGATCCAGAAACTCGGGAATTATTGCTTCAAGCTCAAAATAGCATCACGAATCAACGAAAAGCTCGTTTTAAACCAGCCCCAGTTTCGAACACTGATAGCAAGCGGCAAAAGAAAGAGCCGGATGACTCTACAGGAAGGAATGGTTTTCATCCTAAATGTTAAAGCTGCCCCTCATCCGGTCTTCGGCCACCTTCTCCCAAAAGTGGGAGAAGGGAAAAAAAGTTTAAGTTGATGCCTATATGCCTTTGCCGGAATGACAAATGGGATGACACGTAAGAATGACAAGTAAAGACGGGGAACGACACATAAAAATAAGGTAGGCCCCCGACGAAGGCCGGGGGAAGCCCAGGGAACCTAATTGCTATTCCCGAATCAATTCCTTATCAATACCATGGCGCTTCAAAATATCACGCAATTCTCGTAACGCTTCAAATTGAATCTGTCTAACACGTTCTCGGGTTAAACCAATGGCTTTACCAACGTCTTCTAAAGTTTCACGATCAAAGCCGCGTAATCCATAGCGACGTGATAAGACTTCTTGTTGTTTATCACTCAGATGGCTCATCCAGCGGTCAATTTGGTCGAGTAAATCGGCATCTTGAAGGATATCAATTGGGTCTTGATTAGTTTCATCTGCAATCACTTCTACCAGAGGCTTGTCTGTTTCTTGTGATAATGGCACGTCAATTGAGGTGACGTCTTTATTGAGCTCGAGCATTCTTTGAATTTCGCTGAGTGGTTTGTCGACCAATTCGGCGATTTCTTCAGAAGAAGGTTCGTGATCTAGTTTTTGAGTTAGGGAACGGGCGGCACGAAGGTAGGTATTTAATTCTTTTACGACATGAATCGGTAAACGAATGGTTCGGCTTTGATTCATGATAGCGCGTTCGATAGTTTGACGGATCCACCAAGTTGCATAAGTGGAGAAACGGAAACCCCGGGTTGGATCGTATTTTTCTACGGCGTGCATCAAACCTAAATTACCTTCCTCGATTAAATCTAAGAAAGCTAAGCCCCTGCCAATATAACGACGCGCGATTTTGACCACGAGCCGCAGATTACTTTCGATCATTTTACTGCGTGAGGCGTTATCACCTTTATGAGCAGCTTTGGACAAGTCGATTTCTTCTTGGGCGGTCAACAGTGCGGTGAAGCCAATCTCATTGAGATACATTTGGGTGGGATCAAATTGTTTGGGCTTGGCGCGGTTTCTACTAATAATGTCTTTGAAATCCGCTTTTTCTTGTTCTTCGGTTTCTTCGGCGGTTTCCTCTGCGGCCTCTTCTTCAGCTTCAATTCGTCCGAAATCTTCGTCTAGCTCAATATCGTCTTCAATTGTTGATTCGGCTGGTGTTTCAGTGAAATCCTTTTCACTTTCGACAGTGATTTCTTTACGTTTCCTACCCACGGGTGCCTCCTAAAAATTTTAAATCCATTTAAAATTTACAAATATAGTAGTGGGTTAACGGGCTTGCCATTGCGCCGTATTTCAAAATGTAACAAAACATCTCCTGACTCATTTTGTCCCATCTTGGCTATCTCAGTACCTAACCTCACTACATCCCCTTCTTTTACTAAGAGCTTCTTATTATAGGCATAAGCGCTCAAATAATTATCAGAATGTTTAATAATTATTAAATTGCCGTAGCCGCGAAGTCCATTACCGCAATACACCACCTTGCCTGGTGCAATAGCGCGTACCGGTTCTCCCAGTTGTCCAGCAATATCAATCCCTTTATTGCCGCCTGGTTGTAAAGCGAACTCTTTTACTACTTTACCACATGCAGGCCAACACCAGCATCCTGTTTTGGCTGGCATAGCCATCTGTTCTTTCTCAAAATTTTTATCAGGAGGAGTAGGCAAACAGGGATTTTTCGAAAAGTCGTCCGTGCAGCGACTTCGGCAGCTTAAATCTACTTGGGGTAATATCAGTTCTTCTTGAGCAATATTTTGATGGACTGTTTGAGAAGGAAGCTCTAATAAACAGCAATCTTTAACTGGGAAAACTTCGACCGATGAATCACTAGCGCCAGACTGGGCTAAACACATGGTCAGTGTTTGTCCGGGTTTCAAATGATAAGGAGGAGCTAAATGGTTAGCTTTAGCAAGATCTCGATAATCTATATCAAAACCTAAAGCGATCGAGTAAATAGTGTCATCTTTCTGAACCCGGTATCTGCTCTTAATCGCGTCTGGATCTTGCCAAGCATTTACCACGGGAGCACAGGTTCTTTCTGCCGTAATACAACCGCCTAATAAAATGCTGATCAGCAAAATACTGAAGAAGATAATTGCAGTTCCAGTGCCATTATTATTCGCAGGCATATTTTATTTTCTACAAAAATAAACTAATAGTAGAACGCTGATACCGACTAAAAACATCCAGCCAAGCCAATCAATGTATTTTCGAAGTTGATTGTTCATCCGTGAGCCTCCCGCTCGCATCAGCCCTGAAACTAGATAAAAACGACTGGCCCGGCCCACTAAAGAAGCTAATAGAAAAGGCACGACCGGCATTCCGACAGCCCCGCTCGTAATGGTAAAGACTTTATAGGGAATTGGAGTGAATCCAGCAAAAAATAGCGCCCAAAAGCCCCATACTAAAAACCAATGTTGTACTTTGTAGTAGGCAACTTGATAACCCATTTGAATAAAATAGGGTTCAATCAACGAGATAAAAAACATCCCTAATAAATAACCTACAATACCCCCTAAGACTGAGCACAACGTGGTTAATGTGGCATACCACCAAGCTTTTTGGGGGCGTGAGATCGCCATTGGCGCCAACATCAGATCAGGTGGCAGGGGGAAAAAAGAGGCTTCGACAAAGCTTAAACAGGCAAGATAAAATGGTGCGTGGCGATGTTGGGACCATTGCAGCATCCGATCATATAGAGCACTAAATAAACGCATAATTAAGACTCATTTTCGGAAATACCTTTTACCCAATTTGATAAATCTTCAAAACTTTGATAGTTAGTGAGATCTACTTGCAAAGGCGTTATTGAAACTCTGCCTTGCCGCATCGCATAGAAATCGGTACCAGGCCCTGCATCCGCCTCGGAGCCAGCTGGTCCTACCCAAAAAATAGGATGACCTCGAGGATCCACTTGTTCGATAACTGGCTCCGAACGGTGGCGTTTACCAAGCCGAGTTACTTCCCACCCTTCTATCTCGTCGAAAGGAACATCGGGAACATTGACATTTAATATGGTATAGGGAGGTAGATGAGTACTACGCAGTCGATTAACCAGCAAGCTCGCAACTTTCGCCGCAGTTTCATAATATTGATACGCATTGCCCTCAAGCGAAATTGCAATCGCTGGTAATCCTAAAAACCGGCCTTCGATTGCTGCCGCGACGGTACCAGAATACAAAGTATCATCACCAAGGTTAGCG
>JAGVJZ010000024.1 GCA_020050845.1 Gammaproteobacteria bacterium | reverse complement strand
TTTCGGAAGAACCAACCATGCAGGCTGATGAAACACATAAATCTAAGAATATTGTTATTGTGATCGATCCCGGCCACGGTGGTAAAGATCCGGGGGCAGCAGGAATGAATGGTGCGCGTGAGAAAGATGTCGTACTACGCATTTCTAAAGAATTGTGTGCCACGCTAAATCAAGAACCAGGATTTAAAGCAGTATTAACTCGAGATAGAGATATTTACCTTCCCCTTCGACAACGATTAGCCATTGCACGCAAAAACCATGCTGATATGTTTGTTGCCATACACGCGGATGCTTACAACCATGCACAAGCTACTGGGGCTTCGGTCTTCGCATTGTCACAACGTGGTGCAACGAGTGAAGCAGCAAAATGGTTGGCTGAAAAAGAAAATGAATCAGAGTTAGGAGGTTTGAGCAGCGAATTGGCAGACAAAGACGAGATGTTACGCTCGGTCTTAATCGATCTCTCTCAAACACACACCATCGAATCTAGTCTCAAAATTGGGAATAATGTATTAAGACACTTGGGAACGTTTTCACGCTTGCACCATCCACGCATTGAGCAAGCTGCTTTCGTGGTTTTGAAATCACCAGATATCCCATCGATTTTGGTTGAAACTGGATTTTTGTCAAATCCTTTAGAAGAAGCAAAACTCACTGATCCTGATTATCAATACCATACTGCACAAGCCATTAAAGAAGGAATTAAAAAATATTTCATGACTTATTCTCCTAGTGGCACATGGTTCGCAGAAAATCGGAAAAAAAACAGTGACAATTAAAATATTAGACCCGTTACTTGCAAATCAAATCGCAGCAGGGGAGGTGGTTGAAAGACCGGCCTCTGTGCTGAAAGAATTATTAGAGAATAGTATTGATGCTGGTGCTACTCAGATTAAAGTGGATTTAGAAGGGGGCGGTATTAAACGCTTAGTCGTTAACGATAATGGTTCTGGGATTGTTAAAGAAGATTTGCCATTAGCGTTGAGTCGTCATGCCACTAGCAAAATTAGTACACTCGATGATCTTGAAAAAATTAATAGCCTTGGTTTTAGAGGCGAAGCGTTGGCGAGTATCGGTTCTGTTTCGCGACTATGCTTAACCTCAACTGCGCCAGGAGAAACTTCCGGCTGGGAAATTTATACGGAAGGAAGTCTGCACGACTATAAACTCACGCCTAAGCCTCATTTGCAAGGCACGACGATTGCAGTAGAGGATTTATTTTTTAATACACCAGCAAGACGTAAATTTCTACGCACTGAACGCACTGAACTAATGCAAATTGAGCTAGTATTAAAACGAATTCTGTTTAGTCGTTTTGATATTCAGTTTCAAGTCAAACACCAACAAAAAATGCTCTTTAATGCGCCGATTGCAACAACGCAAATCGAAAAAGAAAAACGATTAGCGCAAATACTTGGAGCAGACTTCATTAAAGAAGTGGTCGCTATTGAATCAAGCAGCTATGAGATGTCATTGACCGGATGGATCACATTGCCACAATATTCTCGCAGCCAGCCGGATATGCAATACTTTTACGTTAACGGTCGAGTGATTCGAGATAAATTAATCAATCATGCTTTACGTCAAGCTTATCAAGACGTTATGTATAACAATCGTCATCCAGGTTACGTCCTTTATTTGAATTTACCGCCTGAATTAGTTGATGTGAACGTTCATCCAACCAAACACGAAGTACGTTTTCGTGATTCTCGCTTGATGCATGATTTTATCTACAAGTCGGTACGAGATGGTTTGCAACAAATTACACCAGTCGATGTTATCGAAAAAGTGACGACTCAATCTGACTCCACTGTTTTTTATCCTCCACCAGTACAACACCAGCCACAGTTAGCACTAAAAGAAACCACAGAAATTTATAGTGCCATGGCCGAGGCGGGAGTAAAAATTGCAGTCACTGAAACAATTGATTTGCCAGAAACTACACAACCCATAAAATCTTTAGGCTATGCATTAGGCCAATTACATGGCATTTATATTTTGGCTCAAAATGAATTTGGCTTAATTATGGTGGACATGCACGCGGCGCACGAACGAGTCTTATATGAAAAATTCAAAATTCAATATCGAACTAATACTATCAAAGCGCAACAGCTTTTAATGCCCTTAACAATTCCGGTCGCAGAGTCGGAAGCTAATTTAGTAGAAGACAAGCAAAGTTTTTTTGCAGCATTAGGGTTTGTGTTAGAACGATTAAACCGAGAGACCGTGGTGCTTCGACAAGTGCCAACGTTGCTACAGAATGCAGACCTTGGGCAATTAATTAAAGATATTTTGGCTGACGAAAATCACTTTGAACAAAGTCAAAGAGTCACCAATGAAGAAAATGAGATTTTAGGTAACATTGCCTGTCGTGCTGCGGTTCGTGCCAATTCAATTTTAACGATTGAACAAATGAATGCGTTATTGCGTGACTTAGAACAAACACCAAATAATGGTGTTTGTAATCATGGACGCCCCACTTGGCAGCAATTTACTTTGAATGATTTAGATAAGTTTTTTCTGCGCGGACGGTAGTTCTAGGTGAGCGTTCAAAGTATAGCCTGCACGTTGCGCTTCACCGAGCCTACATTTGGAAATTTATTTTTTCAAAGTTATCGATATCTTTTACTAATTCTGTAAGCTCAAGCGGCATCGAACCTTTACGAGCTGATTTAAGAAAAGCATGAGCACTTAATGTTCTTAAACTAGTAACTTTTTGAAAATCTACATCTTTACCATCAATCCAATTTTGATATTGTTCGTATAAAATACCGACCGTTGCGTTACAAGTAGCTAGGGTGGAGTTATGCTTAGCTCTAAACCAATTACCTATAAAATTTGTTGGATCGATGGTTCCTGCTTGACCATGTTTTTCAACGAGTTTGCATATTTCAACTGAAGTGAAAGAGCGTGACCCTTGGCACGTGGGGTTTGTTAAAAGCTGATATGCAATTTGAGGATAAAGCAGTCCTAGTTGGACACGACTTTCAGTACTTAACTGTGCTACGTAAGGAGGTGAAGTGTGGTCCTGTTCCTGTCACAAAGAAAACGTGAATCAGTAATTAAAATTAATGCAATAACTTCTGCCGCTCTAGTTTGTAAATCAGTGGGATTTTTAAATGCGCTCCCCTTGGCATACGAGAGTATGTCCTTAAACATGATGGTAGCATGGTCACTTCTTGTCAGACCAGCAAGTATCAAGATCGCAGCCGGTATCGCAAAATAATTCGTGGTGTTCACGGGTAATGAGTAAGATCGATTAATTTGTAATTGTAATTGCTTTGAAAGTTTGGAAAATCGTTCAGGATGGGTAGGCGCTAATAGCTGAATTTTAGCAAACACTAACAGTTTGCTTGCGGGATTCAATTTGTCTAGAAATTTTTCTGTTAGCATTTGAAAGCAGATCAAATTATCCAGGGTAGATTGTCGCGTCACAGAAGTTGCTGCCAATTTTGAAATTACTGAAGACGGAAGAGTCGTTGCACCTTCACTACTTAGTAATCTGGTAGCTAATGCGGCATTGTAGTAGGCCAATTCCACCAAACTATTTTCGTCTAACGTTGCAACAATCTTGGGAGTGTTAGCAATTGTCTGAGCAATTTGCTCATTTCCTGATATGTTTTTACGTACAATCGCAGGATAGCGGTTTAATGACGTGTGTTCGAAACGAGCAACCTCATCTTTTGAAAATGTAGAGGTCAGTACAGTAATGTCCTCATCACTAACATCAGAGTTTGAAAGTATTGTTATTGTAAGGACAAGCCATTTTTCTGCTAAATAGGCACGTTCCTCCAATTCCATAGAGTTGAATTTATTCCTTTCGTTAAGATATAAGTGAATCGCATAATTTTCATTTTCCATTGCGTTTTCAAAATCTGTTTTGCTTTTAGTTTCGTAAGGCTGATACATTACTACCTCTACCCTTGTAATTAGGTCAATTACATTAGTTTAATAAAAATTTCTTAAATTAAGATTAAGGGTAGATTAAGTTATTTTTTGAAATAGGTTTTTTCAAAGTGATCAATGCTCTCCACCGATTCGCTCTCAACGGATGCTAGATACTGGGAATGTGAGGAGTGGCTGAAAGCCAGCGCTAAAACTTGTTTTATAAACATTATAATTAATATGTTATTTTAGATTTATTCTTAATGTTTATATGTTTTTGTATATAGATTGAATTCCTCCGTATTAACGTAAGAAAACGTTAATGTCCTTATGTTACCCTTCATAAATTTTTGGAGGATATATTAATGCAACAACAAGACGAGCATAGCCCTTTACTTCAAAAACAAGATGAATCAAAAGAGGGTAGATCCAACCAAGGAATATGTGAACCAACAATTGCTTGTTGTGATGCATCGGATGGTGGTTCTTTTAATGTAAGCAAATGCTGTATTATTTCTTGGTCAACAACAGCCATATGCGCAGTGTTAGGTATTGCTGGCTATCCACTTGGCGAGCTAATCGTGCATGGCGCTGAAGCAGCGGAATGTGCTGCAAAGATTGAAGGTGGAGTCGCTTTTGCTGGTGCTGTATGCATAGGTTACTCGGCTGCATCTTGTCCAAGATCTAGCGATTTCGGATTTCACCATGTTCCACCAGCTCAAGGAAACATTGGAGAGACCGATCCAGTTAATTCTCCTGCGGCGGGTTTATAAAATTTCACTACGAAGCTTGGTGTTTCGGAAACCATGTTACGTGCGGTTAGAAGCATGGCTTCTCTGCTTGCGCGCATAAGCTTATGTTGACACCTATGGAGCAGCGAGACCCTGGAGTCAGTTCACGCAGTAATACAGGTGAATCAAATATAAGTTTCGCAATCTTCCTCAATAATGACCCCTGCAGCTCGCATTCTCTGCAGGGCATCTTCTCCAGTTTCCTCGTGAATCGATTTGGTGCCTTTAATGAGTAAATGTACTTCATAGCCTTTTTTGCGACCTTCTATCGCACTTTCGCAGACACAGAAATCTTGAGCTAGGCCGACCAACCAGATGCGTTTAATACCATGCTTTTGCATGGTTTCATGAAGACCTGTGCCTTCCAACGTTTGTCCCTGAAAGGCAGAATAGGCTTCTTTGCTGGGTTCGAAAGCGGTATTAATAATAATAGTTTCATTAGGTAAGTTAATCTGGGGATGTATTTGGGCCCCTTTAGAGTTTTGCACGCAGTGCATTGGCCAGGGACCGCCTTGCTCCTTAAAGCTACAATGGTCGATGGGATGCCAATCGCGTGATGCAAACACAGGAATTCCTATTTCCGTACGAGCTTCTAACCAATCATTGATGGTGGGTATAATCTCATCACCCTCTGCGACTGG
>JAGVJZ010000043.1 GCA_020050845.1 Gammaproteobacteria bacterium | reverse complement strand
GGTGGTGCTGGCGCGGGGGCTGCTTGTGTCAATCATTACTAGTAAATCGACCGATATTATACAAATAGTCTTTTCTGCTATACTCAAAGAATATAAACGAATGAATAATAACAATAATAATATCATTCAATGAGGATGGTTTAGAACATGGCGGATGACAAGAAAGGTCCTGACGAGTATCAATATCCACCTGAAGAATATTATAAAGGTGGTGAATACCTTCCGGATGAGAACCTTGAACCACTTGAACCAGGGGAAGGTCCAACAGGCGGCGGCGGATCAGGCGGTGGCAAACGGATTTTATGGCTAATCGGGTTTGTGCTGGCGATTGTTATCGTCTATTTAATATTGAGTTATCTCAACACGCAAAGATCTGCTGATTTATCCCAGCCAACTCCAACTGAAGCAACGGCTTCAATCCCACCGACTAGCCAAAATAATCTACAACAGGTCACACCACCTCCTGCGCCACTTGCAGTAGAGAATCCTGCAACTGATGCTCAAATTCAAAGGTTAACGATGCAAAACCAAGCGAATCAACAAACAATTGCGGGACTGCAGAGCCAAATACAACAAATGCAATCACAGATGAGTGATCTGACCAACTCTTTGACAACAGTTGGCAATCAAATCCAAGTGCTTGCCAATGAGATTCGAGCCATTGGCATCGATCGTTCGGTGAGTGGTCGCAGTATGGCGCTGAGTTCCGGCATTATTTACCATGTAAAAGCCCTAGTGCCTGGAAGAGCATGGATTGAATCTCACCATGGTAGAAACGCAAGAACCGTAACAATCGGGGATCGTTTACCAGGTTATGGCATTGTACAAACGATTAACCCGACGCAAGGAATTGTAACCACTAGCTCAGGTGCGGTGATCGAATACGGTACTAATGATAGTTAGGTTAGATATGAAAATATTGCGCACTTTTTTTATAGTAGCATTGATCTTTTTTCCAGCACTGAGTGCCTGGGCTGCGGTCGGTGAAGACATGGCAGGAATGATGCGTACTTTCCAAAGTAACCTCGGACCGGTCTATCAACTTGTAGTGGCAATATCCTATGTGATGGGTGTTTGGTTTATTGTGGACTCTATCTTCCGTTTAAAAAAATATGGTCAACAACGCACCATGATGAGTTCTCAAGCCAGTATGGCGAAGCCGATAATTCTATTTATTATCGGCCTAGGACTTCTTTACTTTCCCACTTTTGTGAATGTTTCCATACAATCGATTTGGGTAAATAGTTCTTCTAATAGTGTTCTGTGGTGGGGTAGTACGGGCAGCACGTGGAGTGCATTCGTTAATCCTTTAATTGATGTCGTACGCCTATTTGGTTTGATTGCAGTAGTGAGGGGTTTGGTTATTCTGACCAGGATAGCTGCCGAAAGCACACAGCCAGGAACTACTGGCAAGGCATTAATGCATATTATTGCTGGGACGTTGGCAATTAATATCATTGGAACCATCAATATCATTAGGGCAACCTTTGGTTTCTAGCCAAGTAATAATGCGTCGCGAAAAAATAAATTTTTCGCTAGCAATTAGGGGGAGAATTAGCCCAGCATTCCGCTTGCGAAATGCTTTCCTTATAAGGAATGCGAGCGTGAATTACTTCACGCCGCATGGCCCCCTAATGACCCCATCGCTCTATTGTTCTAGGGGGAACCACTGATTTTAATAAAAAAATTAAGTCTATGGGCTATTATTAGTTAGTGTAGATCGAATAAACTAATTGAGATTTTTGAAATTGTTTTGTTGGAGGTTCTTTGTGAAACAACATAGTTTTCTTAGCAAATGCCTATCTGCTTCTAAAGCGGTATTGGCGTTGGGTTTAATGACAGGAGTATTTTACTCAACGGCAGTGTTAGCTGGAGCTGCTGGCTCCGATAGCGGTATAGGTGGCATTGCAGCAAATATCACAGGTTCATTTAAGCAATTGGGGCAATTGATTTTAGCCGTTGCCTTCTTGGGTGGAATCGGGTTTATCATGGCTGCTATTTTTAAATTTAAACAGCATAAAGATAACCCACAACAAATTCCATTGGGAACACCGATTGCAATGTTGGTGATAGGTGCGTTCTTAGTCTTCTTACCAAGTTTGATTGGGCCTGCGGGAACTACAATCTTTGGTGGTAGCTCTACTGCTGGTGGTTTTACCGGTACTGGTGTCTCTGCGATTCCAGGGGCTAGTTAATAAAACCGTCTAAGGATTTAGCCGATGCCATACCATGACCTTACCTTAGGGGCTAGGCCGGGTAATTGGAGACTGTTTGCTGCAAGGAAGGCAGATCCTGCCTTCCAGAAGTTTAGTGAACGGGTATTATTACGCGACAACTACACCTGTCAATTTTGTGGCTTTCAAGCAAGGCAATTTCAAGAGGTAATTAACCTCGACAGAAACTTCTACAACACCAAGCTGAGCAACATGGTAACGGCTTGTTGTTTTTGTACCCAATGTTATTTCTTAGAAGCCGTCGGTCGAAGTGATTATGGTGGCGGTCGTCTGATTTATCTACCTGAAATCGCCCAACCCGATTTAAATGGTTTATGTCATGTCTTGTTCTGTGCGATTGCGAACGCATCGAGCTATCGTGCCGATGCTCAAAATATTTATCGTAATCTTAAATTTAGATCGCAAATGGTTGAGCAAGAGTTGGGAGAAGGAATGAGTAACCCACGTCTTTTTGGTCAAATTTTGATTGAAAGTGGGGTCGATGCAGGGGATAAGGTTGATCAACAAATCTTACCGAAGATTCGTTTATTACCTTCTCGTACTAAATTTAATCAGCAAATTGAAACCTGGGCACAAGCTGCATTAGAGGAATTATCTGCATAGGTAAAGCACGTTAACGGAGAGACGATATGGCCAATTGGGCAGCATCAATATTGAGCGGAGTCGACACCTTTGTCGCCTGGCTAAGTACGTCTCTAAAACAAACTGCCGAATCTTATTGTGATTTAGAAACTGCAGATAGCCCCAATGATCTCGTGGATCATGATGGTTCACTGGTATCCGTTCTAAAAATAAAAGGCGTTAAGGCACTGGTAGGCGCTGAAGAATTTAACCGAACTCAACTCAACCTACAAACTAGTTTGCAAACCTCAATGTCGAGGCTTGGGCAAAGCATTCAAGTTTATTTTACTTACAACAAAGATGCCGTCGCAGAAGAAATTAAAGAAATACTTCGTCCAGCGCGTGAGACGGCGAATCGATTGTCGCTAGCGCTAACCGATTTATTTGATGAACGTGCCAGTTATTTAACTCGTTATTGTGCCCACGAAGAGGCCTATTTTGTATTACGAACACGACCCACTGCGCTAACCAGAGAGCAGCGCAAACGTTCCGCTAAAGACAAGCGAAACTTAATTAAAGAGAAAAAAATCCCACCGTTTTATCAAGCTCAAAATGTCATTGCCGCTGTTCCAGATATTCGAGAAGCGCATGATTCCTTTGTAAGATCCACAGTTAATGATCTGAATACTTTCGGAATTGTCTCAGAGTTACTTGAAGTCCATGATGCTGTCTATGAAATGAGGATGAGTGTCGACCCGGATTTTACAGATCGTGCTTGGCGTCCTTCGCTACCGGGCGATAGATTAACCATCAAAGAACCGAGAGTCATCACCGGTGATATTTCTGATATTTTGTGGCCCCCTTTAGGTAGGCAAATACTGCCACGAGATGCTGAGAATATTGATTTACGTACCGCAAGGATTGGCGATCGTATTTACAGCTCGGTTTTTATCGATTTATTTCCTAAGGAAGTCCAACAATTCAATGCCCTCTTTATAAGAGCATTACCAACGCATATCCCTTGGCGGATCTCGTTTTTAATCGAGGGTGGAGGGCTTGGTTCACTTCGATTACGAGCGGCTATCTCATCTGTGCTCAGTTGGACCTCTGCTGAAAATCGCTTATTTAATGATGCAGTTAATTTATTGCGCTACCTAAACCTTAGTACCGATGACGCTATTGTGCGCTTACGGGTAGCCGCGTCGACTTGGGCACCAGCCGGTGATATTCGTTTGCTTCGTTCTAGAACAGCACAGCTGGCAAAGGCACTTGAAGGTTGGGGATCTTGTACCGTTTCAGAAGTGGCGGGTGATGCATTTGCAGGCGTCGTTTCGTCAATGTTGGGTGTGAGTAACAGTAGTGTGGCAAGTCCATCAGTAGCGCCCCTATCTGACGTTTTATATATGTTGCCATTATTTAGGCCTTCGTCCCCGTGGGAAAGAGGTGCGATTTTATTCCGATCGCCTGATGGTAAGCCTTGGCCTTATCAACCGGGTTCTTCTGAGCAAACGACTTGGATTGATTTGATGTTTGCACGACCAGGTTCTGGTAAATCGGTGCTTTCTAATGCTATCAATTTGGCATTGTGCTTATCGGCTGGGATTTCCCGATTACCTCGAATTTCGGTGATTGATATTGGACCATCAAGTAGCGGCTTAATCTCTCTTTTAAAAGAGGCCTTACCCCCTAATCAACGACATTTAGCCGCTTACCATCGCTTGCGAATGACTCCCGATTTTGCAATCAATCCGTTTGATACTCAATTAGGTTGTCGGTTTCCTACGCCACAAGAGCGTAGCTTTTTGGTTAATTTTTTAACCTTACTGGCCACTCCAGTGGGTGCGACTCGTCCTTATGATGGCATTACCGACATGGCCGGGATGATCGTGGACGAATTGTACAAAAATCTCGTGGACGATGCTAATCCAAACCTCTACACCCCAAGCGTCGAAGATATTATTGACAGCATACTCGAAGAAATTGGCTTTGTTCGAGATACGCATACGACCTGGTGGGAAGTGACCGATGCGCTTTTTGTGGCAGGTTTTATTCATGAAGCGATGTTGGCTCAAAGGCATGCGATGCCAGTCTTGGCTGATGCTGCCTCCATCTCTAGAACACCTGCTATTGAAGATCTTTATGGTAAGGTTAATGCACCCACCGGTGAACCTTTAATTAATGCGTTTTCACGAATGATATCCAGTGCAGTTAGGGAATACCCTATCATTTCTCAGACCACTAAATTCGATATAGGTGATGCTCGAATCGTTTCATTGGACCTTGATGAGGTTGCTAAGAGCGGCGGTGATGCGGCTAATCGACAAACTTCTGTGATGTACATGCTCGCTCGTTACGTTTTGGGCAGGAATTTCTTTCTGACTGAGGAAAATGTTTCTGATATGTCAGAAGCCTATCGTCACTACCACGAACAGCGAATTTCTGAAATTCGAGAAGATCCCAAGCGCTTAGTTCTGGACGAATTCCATCGAACTTCTAAAGTACAAGCCATGCGAGATCAGGTAGTCCAAGATATGCGAGAAGGCAGAAAATGGGGCGTCCAAATTGGTTTGATTTCCCAATCATTAGATGACTTTGATGATGCCATGATCGAGTTTGCCACTTCGATATTTATCATGGATGCCGGCCCAGAACAGGCCGTGCAAAAAACTGCCCAGGTTTTTGGTTTATCTCAAACGGCAGTGCATGCTTTAAGGACACGAGTACACGGCCCTCGTGAAGGAGGTGCCACCTTCTTAGCACAATTTGCGACCAAAGAAGGGATGAACACTCAATTATTAACGAATACGCTAGGTCCTATTGAGCTTTGGGCACTCAGCACTACGGCGGTTGACGTCAATATTCGTAATAAGCTCTATCGAAAACTAGGTCCACGTGAAGCGCGACGGGTGTTAGGAAATATCTTTCCAAGTGGTAGTGCCGCTAAACTTGTCGAAAACAGATTGGCTGACATGCGAGATCGTCAAGTGGTTATTGATGACCAAGCGCGAGTGAGTATAGTGGACTCGATTGTGGCTGATATACTAGAGGCTTACTCTAAAAATCCTGATATTAAAGTACTTGCTAAATAAGCTTTTTTTGAAGTGATCATATTTGCGGCCAAATGACTTGGCCGCAAATTGATTTCTAGGACAGACCTTATGGACGATGACCGGCTGCTGCTGGTTTAAGTCCGTTTTCTTCCTCTTCCTCT
>JAGVJZ010000051.1 GCA_020050845.1 Gammaproteobacteria bacterium | reverse complement strand
TACCACTGGCTCATATTGCCTCCTTATTTGAAAGCATAAGGTCTATAGCAACAATAGGGTCAAGCAATATTTAAATAATTAACCTTTGTGAAGTCCCATAGCCTCTTTTTGTCTGAGCTTTTCATCTTCGCCTGTTGTTAAACCAGCGACTTCTAGTCCTTTTTGAACGGCATTGTTCCAAGCTGAGAAGCGGGCATCATCATCCTTTTGATTACTAATGTCTAATTTGTCGCCACCAACTGCTTTAACGACAGTTGCAATTACTTCAAAAGCTTTGTCGGTGATGCTATTGGAAAAGATTTTATTGTCCATCAAATTAAAAATAATATCTTCGCCGCCTGCTAATGCTACTTTGAACCCTTGTAATGTTTCTTCAAAACCTTGGATAAAATTGTTTTCTGCAAAATTACTGAGAACATTTTCTGCTGCGTTACTCGCCGCTGCACCACCATCGGCTAAACTTCCAAATTCATTTTCATACAGGTACTCGGCGCCACGTAACAAAAGATCAGTGACCCAGTGAGGTAATGCCGGTGATTCTGGTTGGGCTGCTTGTTCTTCTTGTGCAATTAATTGTTCTTCTTCCTCAAAAGCAATGGTGTTATCAATCTCTTGATTTTGTTCATTTAGTAAAGCTTCAGCTTCTTCTGCGGCTTTTTTTTCTCGTTCTGTTTTTTGAAGAGCGCTTTCTTCTTGTGCAATTTGTTGTGCAATTGCTGCCTTTTTTGATTCTATATCGGTCATAAATATTGCCTCTTGAGTTGAATTTAGCTTAAGCGCGTTCCAGTTTGTTGCATAAGTGCTTGCATCTCGTCTTCAAATCCAAAAAATTTCAAATCAGGTATACGTTCTATTAATAGAGTGCCATTAAGATGATCTACTTCGTGTTGGATGAGTTTGGCGTGAAAACCTGAAACTGTTTCCTCAATTTTCTCGCCTGTGACGGTAAAGCCACTATATTTGATTTGAACATGTCTTCTAACTAAGCCTCTTAATTTTTTCATGCTTAAACAACCCTCCCAATCTTCATAGGTTTCATCGCCTAACGCTTGATAGGATGGATTAATCAGCACAGTTTCAGAAATTGGTTTAGCATGAGGGTAACGATCAGAAGATTTAAAGCCAATCACAATGGCGCATAACTGAACCCCAATTTGTGGTGCGGCAATGCCGACCCCACCATTTGCTTTCATAGTGTCTTTCAGGTCAATTATTAAGTTATTCAATTCCGGTGTGTTAAACTCGGTCACAGTTTGTGCAGGTTGTCGAAGCTGACAATGTCCCAGTCTTAATAGAGGTCGAATCATTCAAATCACTCCCCTAATGTGCTATTTAATTCTCGAGTTTCTCGGAATTCAATATCTGGCCAGCGTTCTTGGGTCAGATTTAAATTAATCATGGTTGGCGCAAGATAGGTTAAATTATTGCCAACATCTAACGCTAAGTTATGTGCTAAATGTAGTTTAAATTCGTCTAGTTTTTTACGATTACTCGAGCTGATCCAACGTGCAGTAGACACTGAAATGTTCTCATATTTGCATTCAACGTTGTATTCGTTTTTTAAGCGATAAGCGACGACATCGAATTGCAGAACACCAACAGCACCTAGAATTAATTCATTTGAGTTAAGTGGCCGAAAAAATTGGGTGGCACCTTCTTCTGAAAGTTGCAGTAGCCCTTTTTGTAATGCTTTGAGTTTCAAAGGATCTTTTAACCGGACGCGCCGGAAAAGCTCAGGAGCAAAATAGGGTATGCCAATAAATTGTAGTTCTTCACCTTGAGTAAAAGTATCACCAATTTGGATGGTGCCATGATTGTGTAGCCCAATGATATCGCCAGGATAGGCCGCTTCAATATGTTCTCGATCGCCTGCCATAAAGGTAAGAGCGTTATGGATTTGAATATCTCGTTTGATTCTAACGTGTTTTATCTTCATCCCTTTTTGGTAACTGCCGGAGCAAACTCTCAAAAAGGCGATGCGATCACGATGCGCAGGATCCATATTGGCTTGAATTTTAAAAACAAAGCCGGTGAAATTAGCTTCTTCGGGTTTAACCTCTCGTTGTAGAGTGGGCCTAGGTTGGGTGCAAGGAGCATAATTCACAAACGTATCTAATAACTCTTTCACGCCGAAATTATTCATTGCTGAACCGAAAAATACTGGAGTAAGTTGACCAGCAAGATAGGTCTCGTGATCAAATGGGTGGCTTGCTCCGGAAACCAGGCTAATTTCGTCACGTAATACTTTGGCCAAATCACCTAATGAATTATCTAATTCCACATTATCTAGTCCGGATATGATGTGGCCCTGTTGTGCTCGCTCATTTTGTCCAGACTGGTAAAAATGAAATTCATTTTGTAGAAGATGATAAACGCCCTTAAAAGATTTACCCATGCCAAGGGGCCAGGTTACAGGGGAACATTTTATGTTGAGTACCGCTTCGATCTCGTCTAAGAGTTCAATTGGTTCGCGAGTTTCGCGATCCATTTTATTGATGAACGTAATAATGGGAATATTGCGTAAACGACAGACTTCTAATAGCTTAATGGTTCTTGCTTCCACCCCTTTTGCCGCATCAATCACCATCAGAGCTGAATCAACGGCCGTGAGAGTTCGATAAGTATCTTCGGAAAAATCTTCATGGCCTGGGGTATCAAGAAGATTGATAATGTAATCCTGATAGGGGAACTGCATAACAGAGGTTGTGACCGAAATACCTCGTTGTTTTTCAAGTTCCATCCAATCGCTAGTCGCATGACGAGATGCTTTACGTCCCTTCACGGTCCCAGCCAACTGAATCGCACCGCCAAACAACAATAGCTTTTCAGTGAGTGTCGTTTTACCGGCATCAGGGTGAGAGATAATCGCAAAAGTGCGACGTTTTTGTATTTCTGACATTAAATTAGACATTTTTAGTTAAGATAAGGTTGTTAATCTATTAATTATATTAAAAAACAGGATCTAAATCGAATGTTTGCTCAAAAGAATAATACGCCTTAGAATCATGCTTTGAAAATTAAGCCTTTATGTGTCATTCCCGCTTTCGCGGGAATGACAACTTAAAATGCAGGAATGACAAAATAAAGAAGCACGCAACCCTCTCAAAGGTCATAAATGAGTTCAATTCAGCATTCTCGTTTCCTATCGGCATTAGCTAAGCAGCCTGTTGACTGTACGCCTGTTTGGATCATGCGACAAGCGGGGCGCTATCTACCTGAATATCGCGCAGTGCGAGAACAAATAAAAGACTTCATGACGTTATGCAAGACACCAGAACGCGCTTGCGAGGTCACGTTGCAACCCTTGGCACGTTTTCCTTTAGATGCGGCAATCATTTTTTCAGACATCTTAACAATTCCAGATGCAATGGGGTTAGGACTCTATTTTGAAAATAATGAAGGTCCAAAGTTCAAACACCGCATTCAAAATATGCAAGATGTGAATGCGTTATCTGTTCCGAATGTTGAACAAGATCTGGACTATGTCTTTGCTGCTATAAGATTAGTGATCAAAGAACTTCCAAGCCACATTCCGCTGATAGGATTTTCAGGCAGTCCCTTTACATTGGCTACTTATATGGTTGAAGGAGGCGGCAGTAAAAATTTCCATCGCATTAGGCAATTTCTATACACGGAGCCAGAAGCACTGCAGCTGTTACTCGAGAAATTGACCACAGCCGTGACTGGTTACTTGCTTTCTCAAATTGCTGCAGGTGCTAGAACTGTTATGATTTTTGATACTTGGGGTGGCATTTTAACAACAGAAAGCTATCAAAGATTTTCGTTGCAGCCCATGTCCAAAATCGTAGCCAAGCTAAAACAACAACATCCGAATGTTCCGGTTATCTTATTTACTAAGAATGGAGGATTGTGGTTGCGCGAGATGTCTGATTCAGGAGCTGATGCACTTGGATTAGATTGGACAATTAATATTGGAAGAGCAAGGCAGTTAGTTGGTGATAAAGTCGCATTGCAAGGGAACATGGATCCCGCAATTTTGTATTCCACAGGAGATCGTATTCGACAAGAAGTTGCTGCCATTCTCGATAATTATGGTCCAGGATCTGGCCACATTTTTAACTTAGGTCATGGTATTCATCCCGATATACCACCAGATAATGTAAAAATATTGGTGGATGCAGTTCACGAATTAAGTCGGACTAAGCACATGGCAACAATCTAAAGAGACCTCATGGAAGAGACCACTGCAAAAATATCGTTAACCCCGGTTACTACCCTACTGATAATTTTACTTGAAGGTTTCGTCACTATTGCGGTTGAAATGTTGACCATTCGACAGTTAATCACTGTGGTTGGCAATAGTGTGATCATAACAAGCTTAATTATTGGAATATTTTTGCTGTTCTTAGCGCTTGGTTACTATCGAGGGGGTCATTACCGAGACAATTACTCTTCTATTTTAAAGCGGAATTTTGTCATTGCATCATTATTATTAGGCGTGGGTCTTTCTTATACCTTTGTACAATTGTTCTTTTATTTTTTATTTACCCAGTTTCATTTATTTGGTTTGATCGCGCTCACTATTTACTTGTTGTTAATTACCGCACCACTTGTTTATCTGCTCGGACAAACAGTGCCCATTACCACCAATTTATTTCGATATGAACATCACGTAGGTTCAATTAGTGGTAAAGTCTTAGCGTTAAGTACGGTTGGATCATTTTTAGGCTCGATATTAAGCACCTTAGTACTAATGAATTTCTTCGGGGTTGCTTGGACAGTTTATCTAAATTTTTTTCTGGTTCTATTTTTGATTGGTCTTCTGGTCAAATTACCCAAAGATACGTTTTTGATTGTTGGGTTAACCGTGGCTGCCATTATTATTTATCTACTTAATATCACGATGGAGCATCGCTTGTTTGTAGCCACCAATAATTATGGTGATTACCAAATTAACGCCAACATTTATTATCCGCCGACTAAAAGTATCGGCAATTTATTGACGATCAACAATTCAGCCAGTTCTTTTTTGTCTCTGGATAGAAAAGGCTTTCCTTACATTGAGGAAATAAAACAAATATTATTCCAGGACTTGGGGTATCGCAATAAAGATATTTTAGTGTTGGGGGCGGGAGGCTTTTCGCTTTCGGCAGAATCGAATTATACTAATCGCTTCTTGTATGTTGACATCGATGGCAGTTTACCGCAGATTGCTCGTCAAGGTTTTATCGATACGATTAATGGTCGTTTTGTTCACGATGATGCCCGTACATTTTTGAGGAACACCACACAAAAATTTGATGCTATTGTATCGGATGTGTACAGCAGTCGTTATACCATCCCATTTCATCTCGTCACTCAAGAGTATTTCAAAAGTGTTCGAAGCGTGTTAAAACCCAATGGCATTGCAATATTCAATATTATTGCGAACCCGATGATGCGAAATAATTATTCTAAGCGCATTGATAATACTATTCGTTCTGTATTTAAGAACTGTATGATATTTGCGATTCCTTATCGAAATGGACCCGCTAATATCCTTTATGTTTGTCCGCGTGAGAATAATATTGATCAAACAATTTATACCGACAATAAGAATGCTTCCATGATTGATGTCTACCAGAATAGATGAGGATTGAATGACTCTTCCCGTTGTAATTATTGGTACTGGCTTAGCTGGTTACATGTTGGCAAAAGAAATACGAAAGCTTGATGCTGACGTTCCGTTAATAATTCTGACTGCCAATGATGGTTCATTCTACTCAAAACCATTACTGTCAACTTCTTTAACCGCTAAGCGGAAAGTGACCCAAATACCAACCGCTGATGTTGCGACCATGTCAAAACAACTGAATGCAGACATTCGGGTTGCAACAACAGTGAAGAAAATAAATCACGAGCAAAAACAAATTGAAACTCTGACTGATACTATTGCATACGAAAAATTAGTAGTAGCAACGGGCGCCTCTGTGATTTCGCCTCCTTTATTAGGAGATGCAGTTGAAGAGATTCTTTCAGTTAATGATCTAGAGGATTACGGCCGTTTTTGTGAAATTATAACGAATAAAAAGAGAGTCGCTATCCTAGGTGCTGGCTTAGTAGGGTGCGAGTTTGCTAATGATTTAACAAATACCGGTCATGAAGTGCATGTTGTAGATCCAGCTTTTTTCCCTCTACAGCGTTTGTTACCTGAAGCACTAGGAAGAATCTTTGAGCAAGCCCTTAGAGAAAACGGTTTAACATGGCATTTTGGCAAGTTAGTCTCTGAGATTAATAAAGCTGAAAATGGTTATAACTTAACGTTGTCTCACCAAGAGGTACTGCAAGTAGATGCTGTGATGTCTGCAATTGGACTGCGGCCTAATATTGAATTAGCAAAGAACTCAGGGGTCAAAACGAATTACGGTATTTTGGTTGATAGTTACTTGCAAACTAGTATCACCGATGTTTATGCAATGGGCGATTGTGCCGAAGTGTCTGGCCTGGTTTTATTTTTTGTTGCGCCATTGTTACATTGTGCTGCAGCGCTAGCAAAGACATTAACTGGTAACCGTACTGAAGTGATTTATCCTGTAATGCCTGTGGTTTTAAAAACACCATCGTGTCCGATTGTGATAGCTTCGCCACCGCGAAATGTGTTAGGTGAGTGGTTCGTTGAAGGTGAGGGTAGAGATTTGAGGGCGCTGTATTATGATCAACATAACAATATTTGTGGCTTTGCATTAAGTGGTCGAAAAGTTATTGAAAAAAATGAGCTGATAAAAAAAGTCACTCCATTAGGGCTTGTAAAAGAATAATTTACCTTTTTGAGGGCCCATCTTGAACGCATCTTTGAACGTTCAAATCTGCATCCAAGTTGAACCCTCAAAAAGGGAAACTATTCTTTTACAAGCCCTTATCAAGCTATCGTTGAAAAATCTAAAGGAAAGTCCATGTCACTCTATACTGCTGTTTTAACATTAATTTTAGTCATGGACCCCCTCGGAAATATTCCTTTATTCATTTCAGTGTTAAAAGGCTTTGATCCAAAGCGTCAAAATTTCATTATCATCCGAGAAGCAATCATCGCATTTGTTATTTTAATTTTATTTTTATTTTTTGGTGGCGCAATTCTTCATGGATTGAATATCACAACTCCTGCGTTGTATATTTCAGGAGGAATCATTTTGTTCTTGATTACAATACGAATGATTTTTCCAGTAGAAGAAAGACGTACTACCGAAAAATTTCAAGGAGAACCTTTTATTGTACCGTTAGCGGTGCCTCTGACTGCTGGTCCTTCAGCTCTTGCAACGGTTCTGCTCTTTGCAACTCAAGAGCCAGAAAAAATGCATCTGTGGTTTCTTGCAATCTGTATCGCCTTTGCCATCTTTATCATCATTATGCTTGGTTCACGGTTTTTAATGCGTATTTTAGGAGAGCGAGGTTTGATCGCTATGGAACGTTTGATGGGAATGGTGTTAACGACCGTTGCTGTCCAAATGTTTTTGCAAGGAGTTAAACTTTACTTAAATATGTAATATATAACTAAGCATGAGTAGCGACGTTCTCAAAGACTTTTTTAATAATATCAAAAGCATCGTCTAACTGCTGCTTCGTTATAATAAGCGGTGGCGCTAATCTAATTACTGTGCCATGCGTTTCTTTGCTCAATAACCCAGCAGTGAGTAACTCTAAGCAAATTTGTCTGGCGGTTATTTTGGGGTCAGCAATTTCGATACCAATAAATAAACCTTTGCCACGAATGTCTTTTATAAAAGGATAATTAAGAGTTTTTAAACGCTCTAAAAAATAACGTCCTAGTTCTGCCGAATTATCAATGAGGTTTTCTTCATACAAAACTTCTAAAGCAGTTAGTCCGACACTGGCAGCAAGTTGATTACCGCCAAAGGTGCTACCATGATCACCTGGAGTGAATACGTTCATTACTTCTTCGCGAGATAAAAATAATGAAACTGGAAGCAGGCCTCCACCTAATGCTTTTCCTAAAACTATCGCATCAGGTTGAACTTCATCATGATGACTCGCTAGCAATTTGCCAGTTCGTCCTAAACCGGTTTGGATTTCATCACAGATCAATAACACATTATTTTTTCGACAGATTTCGGCACATTTTTGCAGATATCCTGCGGAAGGTAACCGTATTCCGGCTTCTCCTTGAATGGGTTCAACTAAGAATGCGGCAGTGTTTGGGTTGATCGCTTCTTCAAGTGCTTCGTGATCATTGTAAGGAATCATACGAAAACCAGGTGTATAAGGACTGAAGCCATCACGATATTGATAGTCAGAAGAAAAACTAACGATTGTGGTAGTTCTGCCGTGAAAGTTTCCTTCACAAACGATTATTTCGGCATTGCCATCTTCGATGCCTTTATAATGGTAAGCCCATTTTCTTGCTGCTTTAATTGCAGTCTCAACAGCTTCTGCACCAGAGTTCATAGGCAGAGCTTTATCATAACCTGTTAATTCACAAGCTTTGCGCAAAAACTGGCCCAACGTTTTGGTATAAAAGGCCCGTGAGACGACGGCTAATGTTTGAGCTTGCGAAGTTAAAGCGGCAACTAGTTTGGGATGGCAATGACCGTGACTGACCGCAGAATAAGCACTCATCATATCGATATATTGCTTATTATCGATATCCCAGACATAAATACCTTCGCCACGCGTTAAAACAACAGGCAGTGGTAAATAATTATGGGCACCAAATTGTTTTTCTAATTCAATAAGCGAATCAGCTCTGGTGCTCATGATTTATTCCTCTCTATTTACTAAAAACTTTTTTAAAAGTTTGGCAATTAAAATTTCCGTACTCTGATTCTTATCTCTTTCGGGATTAAACTCAACTATTTCAGCGCCGATCAATTTAGGGTCCTGGATAAAATATTGTAGGCCATTTAATAAAGCTGTTTCATGTAAGCCATGACTTTCGGGTGTGCCGACACCTGGCGCTTCCTCGGGATCCACGGCATCTAAATCAAGACTGATGCCATAAAAATCTGAGTTGTCGCTGACAATACTATGCGCTTCTTGTAAAACTTTATCTAGCCCGCGTTGAGCTATTTCCTCTATATAGAATATTCTAACACCCAATTTTTCCAGTAGTTGTTGTTCTTCTGGTTCAAAGCTTCTAGCGCCTACGATACAAACCCGTTGTGGCAGTAACTTCGGATTAGGTGATAGCAGATCGGTGAGAGCTGCATTACCCTGGCCTAATAAAGCTGCTAGTGGCATACCATGGATATTACCGCTGGGCGTTGTTTCATCTGTGTGGCTATCAAGATGGGCGTCAATCCAGACTAATCCAAGTGATAACGGCTTAAGAGCAGTAGCTACTCCACTCCAAGTACCGATGGCACAAGTGTGATCTCCTCCTAGCGTGATAAAAAATTTATTTTGTGCAACAAGCTGCGCCGTTGTTTCAGCCAATTTTGTATTAATTGATACCACGTCTTTTAAGGCTTTGACCCCCTCTGTGGTGTGTTCGGGGGTAAGAATTGTGTTCCAATGTAAGGCATTTCCTAACTCTTTTAGATAGGGAGAAGACTGCAATACAGCTGGGCCTTCACTGCATTCATGAATTCCAGCACCAATACCGCACGCATAACCAATTAGTTCTATCTGATTAGCCAATGAAGAATCCCCCTAATTTTTACCTGTTAGTCTTATATCAAGAGTAGTCTTGGGACTTAGAGATAGCAAGACTGGCACCCTTGTCCTTCCCGCGAAAACGCATAAGCGTCCAACTCAAGCTTTTTTCCCTTCTTCCACCTGTGGGGAGGGGATAACGCTTAAGTTGACGCCTATGCGCGAAAGCGGGAAGTACAAGTAAGTAGGGCGGGGGTTATATGGGCAACACTTTTAATTCACAAACCAGCTTATCACGTGTAGACTCACCAATTTAGGTTTAAGCTAAAGCAGCACTCAAGCAGCAGATGAGAAAAGTAATTAATATTTTCCAGCGTGTATTTAATTTTGGATCCTCTCCCGCCTCTAAACGAGTCCATCAGCCCACGATTATACCGCGACAACAACATTGCATTTCGCGACAGCATATAAGTCCAGCAGCCTTGAAAGTACTTTATCGATTAAATAAAGCGGGCTATGCAGCTTATCTTGTTGGCGGAGGGGTGCGGGACTTGTTATTAGGCTATATCCCGAAAGATTTTGATGTGGTGACTGATGCTCATCCCGAACAAATACAAAAACTTTTTGGTAACAGTTACATAATAGGCCGTCGTTTTCGTTTAGTTCATGTCCGTTTTGGTAGAGAAACTATTGAGGTTGCAACTTTTCGAAGTAGTCAAGACTCTGCAGCTCGAGTTAAAACCAAACAAGGGGTGATTTTACGGGACAATGTTTATGGCACATTGGAAGATGATGTCTGGCGGCGCGATTTTACAGTTAATGCTCTCTATTACAATATCGAAGACTTTTCTGTCATCGACTTTACGAATGGCATGGAAGATCTTAAGACTAGACATATTCGGGTAATCGGAGATCCCGATGCACGATACCGCGAAGATCCAGCTCGTATGCTAAGAGCGATTCGTCTAGCCGGCAAATTGAATTTCGAAATTGATAAACCATCAGCAGACTTAATTAGAAAGAACCGAGAATTAATTGCCCATATTCCGCCTGCTCGTTTATTCGACAAGATGCTCAAGATTTTTCATAGCGGCAGGTCATTTGAAATTTATAAGCTCCTTAGAGAATACCAACTGCTAGGTATTTTATTTCCCAAGGTCGAACACTCCTTATTAGATTCTAATTTTGATACCTTCGTTGAAAAGGCTTTTATAAATTCTGACGAAAGAGTTCGCGAGGAAAAGGGGATTAATTCTGCTTTTCTATTCGCAGTGCTATTGTGGGGGCCGGTCCTTCTTGACCAGCAGTCCATACTTGAATCAGGGGATAGTAATGAATACCAAGCGCTTTATTGCGCTATGTCAGATGTTCTTAGCGAACAGATTAAGCTGATTTCAATACCTCGAAAATTTACTACCGTGATTCGTGAAATTTGGAGTTTACAATACCATTTGCAACATGCGCGTGCTAAGCGTGTATTTAAAATTTTACATCATCCTCGTTTTCGTGCGGCCTATGATTTTCTCTTATTGCGGGCAGAAGCACACGAAGGAGAATTAACAGAATTAAGTCAGTGGTGGACCGAATTTCAAGAAGATGATAAAGAACTACGAGATACTCTGATCAAACAACGTTTTGAAAAACCAAAAACACCAAGAAAAAGACGTAGAAAGAGAGCACCGTAATGGCCACTGCATTTATCGCTTTTGGAAGTAATATTAGCGAACCGATTGTCCAAATACATTCTGCATTTAGCGAAGTGGCAAATTTACCTGAGACAGAATTACTTCTTTCCTCAAATTTATATCGAAATCCACCGGTAGGTTTTTTAGATCAGCCAAATTTTATTAATGCGGTGGCGAAAATAAGTACGAAGTTATCCGCTAACGAATTACTCAGCAATTTATTAAGTATCGAAGATCAACACCAACGGTTAAGAGCGGAGGAAAATGGTCCAAGAACATTAGATTTGGATTTATTACTTTACGACGATTTAGTTTTAAAAAGTGCAAACTTAGAAATACCTCACCCACGGATGAAAGAACGAGGTTTTGTCTTATTGCCACTTGCTGAAATTGAACCAACTCTGGTGTTACCCTGTGGCACTGATATTCAACTATTATTGAAGCGGTGTAATTTGGAAGGGTTTGAATGTATAGTCTGAGAATATTAGTGAGTGGGAGATAAGCATGAGCCAAACAGTCATTTATCCCGGTACCTTTGATCCAATGACATATGGTCATATGGATCTAATTAAAAGAGTCAGTAAAATTTTTAATAAGGTTATTGTCGCCATTGCTGTCAATGCGAGAAAATCTCCTGCTTTTTCCTTGGCGCAACGTATTGAACTTGCCAGTACCGTCTTGAAAGATATGCCCCAAGTAGAAGTGTGTGGTTTTGAAGGCTTGCTAATTGATTTCGCAAAACAAAAAAAAGCAGACGTTATTGTTCGTGGTTTACGTGCTGTCGCCGATTTCGAATATGAATTCCAACTCGCTGCAATGAATCATCGTTTGGCTTCTGAAATTGAGACTATTTTTATGGCCCCCTCTGAAAATTATGGTTTTTTGTCTGCTACTATGGTGCGCGAAATTGCTGAGCTAGGTGGTGATGTTGCTGAATTTGTCGACCCCATTGTAAAAGCAGCTTTATATAAGAGATATGGGAGAGCATGATTTGGCATTGTTGATTACTGATGAATGCATTAATTGTGATGTTTGTGAACCAGAATGTCCAAACGAAGCGATTTATCAGGCAGAGACTATTTACGCAATTCATCCGGAAAAATGTACCGAATGTGTAGGCCATTTTGATGAACCGCAGTGCCGGCAAGTCTGTCCTGTAGATTGCATCCCCGAAAATCCAGATTATCAAGAAACAAAAGAACAACTATTAGTTAAATATCAGAACCTGACTAGTTAATTCTGACATGTTGAGCAAAAAACCGTCGCGCGATTTTGAATCCTGATCGCTTTTAGTGGTTGTTGGCAATTTACGCAAGGCAGTCCTTCGCGATCATAAACATTGAGTTTTTGCTTGAAGTAACCCATTTTCCCTTCGCTGTTTTTGAAATCTTTCAAAGTGGTCCCCCCTTTTTTAATCGCCTCTTTAAGAACCTGTTTAATCGCTGTTGCCAATTGTTGATACTGGACTTTGGAAATTTGATTGGCTGGAGTGAGAGGGTTTAGTTTTGCTAAAAAAAGAGCTTCTGCAGCATAAATATTGCCGACTCCTACCACAATTTGGTGATTCATAATGAATTGTTTAATAGAAAGTTTACGTGAGCGCGCCTTCCTATAAAGGTATTCGCCATTAAAAGCCTTGGTTAACGGTTCGATTCCGAGCTTAGCTAAGAGCGGATGATCTTGCGGGTCTCCTTCCGTATAGAGCAATGCTCCAAATCGCCTAGGGTCGGTATAACGTAAATAAAAATCATCGAAGAGCAGGTCAATGTGGTCATGCTTTTTAGGATCAATTAGTTTCGATAAAACAGTTAGGGAACCTGACATCCCGAAATGCAAGAGCAGAGTACCAAGTTGCAAGTGGAACAGAATATATTTACCGCGCCGTTCGAGTTTAATAATTTTTTGATTGAGAAGTTTTCGTTGCAGCCCTTTGGGGACATCCCACCTTAATTTTGGTTGTCGTATCACAATGCCACGAATGACTTGGTGCTCAACTAAAGGCTTAATACCTTGCAATACAGTTTCAACTTCAGGTAACTCTGGCATATTCGGTCCTTTTAGCAAAAGGCTTACAGTTAACTACTATGATTACCTACTAAGATCCGCGTTTTTATGATGTCACACAACTTAATAAAAGGGTATAATAGATAATTCGTTTTAATACCTTATGGCTCTTTGAAGAGTCTTAGGCCTTGTTTAAAGAGGTACGCGCGTGACACTATTTGGTTTTCTTCATTCGTCAGGTCTTTGGACTTATGTTTTATATACCTTAATTATGACCCATATCACTGTGATCAGTGTCACTTTATTCCTCCATCGTGGTCAGGCACATCGTGGTACAGATTTCCATCCCATCATGAGTCATTTTTTCCGTTTTTGGCTATGGCTAACGACGGGCATTGTGACGAAGGAATGGGTCGCAATCCACCGTAAACATCATACTGAATGTGAAACTGAAAATGATCCGCACAGTCCTCAGATCTTAGGACTCAAAAAAGTTTTGCTCGAAGGGGCAGAGTTGTATCAAGAAGAAGCAAAAGTTCAAGAAACGTTAGACCGTTATGGTCGTGGTACTCCTAATGATTGGATTGAAAGGAACATTTACAGCAAACCAAAGGTTCGTAGTGTTGGGATTGCTGCTATGTTATTGATCAATATCCTGTTATTCGGCATTCCAGGAGTAGCGATTTGGGCAATTCAGATGATGTGGATACCTTTCTTTGCGGCAGGAGTCATTAATGGCCTAGGCCATTTTTGGGGCTATCGTAATTTCGAGTGTCCCGATGCTGCTCGTAATATTATACCCTTTGGCATATTAATGGGTGGCGAAGAGCTTCATAACAATCACCATACTTTCGCTGCATCTGCTAAGTTATCGGTGAAGTGGTGGGAGCTTGATATGGGCTGGTGCTATCTCCGATTACTGCAATTAGTTAAGCTTGCCAAAGTACATCGTGCTATACCTAAGCTCAACGAAAATCGAAATAAAAAGGTAGTGGATGTCGATTCTTTAAGAGCCATCGTCAGCAACCGTTTTTACGTGATGGATGCTTATTGGCGTGAAGTCATTTTGCCAGTGGTCAAAAATGAAAAGCACGTTTTTAACTCTCATGGTAAGCACTTTGTCCGTGCGAGCGGGAAAGTTCTAATCAGAGATAAAAGTCTAATTAAAACTGATGACGATACCTTTTTGCAAACGCTACTGAAAAACTCAGCCGTTTGCCAAACAGTTTATAACTTCAGGCTCAAACTGCAGGAAATATGGCACTTAACTAATCAAAATCAACAAGAGCTTCTGGAATCATTACACCGTTGGTGCAAACAAGCAGAAGCGTCTGGTATTACTTCATTGCAAGCATTTGCTAAGCGATTGCAGTATTATTCTTCAACAGTTGGAGAATCAACGTCATAATTTCCGTGATCATAGCCTAAGTGCTGGTCATTCTGTCTTTGCTTTCCTTCCCGCTCAAGCGCATGAGCGTCAACTTAAGCATTATCCCTTCTACCACTTGTTGCGAGAGAGGAGATAATGCTTAAGTTGACGCTTATGCGCGAATGACAAAGTTAAGACTGGGGGTGGCAAGCGAAAGATTCCTACATACCACGACATAAAAAAACCCGCAAAAAGCGGGTTTTTTTATAATAACAAATCGATTATTTCAATTTAGTTTGCTTATATAGCACATACTTGCGAAGCCG
>JAGVJZ010000006.1 GCA_020050845.1 Gammaproteobacteria bacterium | reverse complement strand
ATCCCCGGTATTCCGGGGATTTCGTTACAAAACCACAGAAATAGCTATAAAAAAACTAATTTATAATTAATACTTATATTACCGGCTAATTTTTTTGGTATTGGAGCTTTTTGATGTCCTCCTGGCATTTACAATCATGGCAAAAAAAAATGATGGATCAACAAGTCAAATATCCTTGTGAAAAAGAGCGAGATACTGTAATTGCTCAACTAGGAAATTTGCCACCACTCGTCACGCCTTTAGAAATCGAAGAATTAAAAAAACAACTTGCCAGTGCTGCGCGTGGAGAGGCTTTTTTGCTTCAAGGTGGTGATTGCGCGGAAAGTTTTGCAGATTGCAAAACTGACGTTATTCTGAATAAATTACGTATTTTATTACAAATTAGTTTAGTTTTAATCAATGGTTTAGGGAAACCCATCATTCGTGTCGGTCGAATTGCTGGTCAATATGCTAAGCCGAGAACTTCCGACACAGAATCTGTTAATGGTCAAACACTCCCCACTTATCGTGGCGACTTAATTAATGACATCGACTTTACGGCAGAGGCTCGCCAACCTAATCCCTATCGAATGTTACAAGGATATCAATATTCAGCTTTGACCCTGAATTATATCCGCGGTTTGGTTTCGGGTGGTTTTGCTAATCTTTTTCATCCTGAATACTGGGATTTGAGTTTTGCCAAAGCGTCGGTCATGGAATCAGAATATCGTAAAATAGTAAGTCATATAAATCATGCACTCTCTTTTGTAAAAGCAATTGGCAGCGTCACTGAGACATTGAAGCGAGTTGATTTTTATATCAGCCATGAAGCACTGCACTTGTATTATGAGCAGGCTCTTACTAGACAAGATCCCAACGGTAAATGGTATAACGTTGGAACTCATTTTCCATGGATAGGAATGCGAACCAGTGGCTTAGAGGGTGCGCATGTAGAATATATTCGTGGTATCTCCAATCCGATTGCGATGAAAGTGGGTCCTAACATGACGCCCCAAAATTTAATCGCATTAATTGAGCGCTTAAACCCAAATAATGAGCCAGGTCGTCTAACTTTGATACATCGCTTCGGAGCGCAAACTATAGCTGAAAAATTACCACCTTTGATAACTGCAGCAAAAGCTACCGGTATCAATGTGTTATGGAGTTGTGATCCGATGCATGGAAACACTACCGTTACCAACTCTGGTTACAAAACTCGATGCTTTGACACCATTCTTTCGGAACTAGAACAAGCCATAAAAATCCATCAAGATAATGAGAGTTATTTAGGAGGGGTTCATTTCGAATTAACAGGTGAGGAAGTGACCGAGTGTGTGGGCGGAGCCCGTGGCATCACTGAAGAAAATCTCAAAGAAGCGTATCGAACTCTGGTTGATCCACGTCTTAATTACGAACAATCTCTTGAAATGGCAATGCGCTTAGTGAGTTTCAAATCAATAAAGCGCACCATGTTCTAGTGTCGTTACCTTTGAATACAATCCGGACAATAGCAATTATTATATTGGCAATTCCAAAGATAATTTCGACTAAAATCAAGTCGAATTTCCACCCGTCGATTATCGGTACTACCAAAGACCGAAGCATCATTCGCAATAGGATCACAATCTGCTTTTCCAATGACACGTAGTCGATCCCATGGAATACCTTGCGCCCATAAATGCGCAGCGACTGCCTGAGCTAATGCCCTAGACATCGCGAAACGATCTGCTTTAGTCCCAACATCATCAGTGTGCCCCGATACAATAATAGGGACACAGGGAATACACTTTAGAATTTCTGCGATATCAGCTAATGTTTTGACATGACAATCATTGATATCAGGCGTGCAACTCTCCAAGCGATCACGTTTGAAAATAGTGTCCGTCGGTAAAATTATGCGCAAGCGATCACCCAGAATAATAATACCAATTCCACGAGCACGAAGAGCAGAGAGCCTTTGTAGTTTTTCCAAACAATTGTAATCAGTTGGATAGAAGCCTGGGAAGTTTACTGTTGGGCAAGGCCTGGGGAAAACACCACAGGGAGCGCCAGGGCAAGATCTCGGTCTGTGTTCCACTTGCTGACAATTGCTACGACAAAGCAAAGCACATCCTTGAAGCTGCCAAAGAAAAGCAAGTAACATCAGACCAAGGAAAAAACGAACTTTTAACATAGCGGCTCCTTTGCTAGCGATAAAGCTGGATTGCTTTTTGAATCGTTGATAATTGTCTGATCCATGGCTTTAATTCTTTTATATTGTCAGGCAGTATCGCCATCGCTTTTAATGCTTCGGTATGGTTTTTATAACGTCCTGCTACCAACACATACCAATCTTGGTTTAGATAATAGGTATGAAAGATTTGTGCGTCATGTAATTGATTATCTTTAATAAAACGAGTGAGTTCCTGCAAATCACGAACCCCCATCAACTGCAAGGTAAACTCATCTTCGGAAGACACTAATAAATTTTTCTCATCCGAAGTTAATGCCTGCGGCTGGCTGGGTTTGGTACTCGTTACATAGGCTTCAAGTTGTTCGAAAGTTCTAGCTTCTTGTTGATTAAGAGCAATGCTGTGACTTCCCAATGCATTCGATTTTTCGATTTCACGAATACTTTTAATTTTTAGAAGATCGTCCGCCTTGTTTTTTTGAACCAATTCCGCGAGTTTTAATACTTTTGCTTTTGTTCTAGCGAGAGCATATTGCTCTTCAAGCAGTATTCGTTGCATTTTGACTACCTGATATTGATCTACCAACTGCACAAATTTAGCGTTGTTATTAAGTTTATTCGTTGGAACAAAGATTTTGTATAACTGACAAAGTATAAGCAGAGAGGTTACGGTGATTAAAATTACCAGTAAGGTCCTTTTTACAGTCATCATGTGAGTAGCTATCCCTTAAAATGGAGGTAGACTTTTATAAATCTAATGGTAATTGGGCACCTAAAGTAAGTGATTGTAATTCTTTTGTAACTAAGTGATCCATACAATAACGTAGAATATTTTTTTGATCAATTTTAGGAAATAAAGTCTGTAGTGTTTGAGTAATTAACTCACAATCTTTAGTGTCACAGAAAATCTGCATCGTTTGACAATAAGAGTCGATGCTTTTACAAATGTCTTTGATTTTTTGAGTGCTAGTTCTAACTGGTCGGGCTTTAAATACCACATTTTCCAACAAAATTAGCTGTTCAATCTGTTCAGACAAAAGTTCCTGTTTTAATAATTCCTCACGAATGTCTGACCAGGGTGGAATTTTCTTCGATTTAAGCTGCCATCGAAGACGTCGAAGTGGAACGACGATCCGATCGTGCCAATATTGGATACTAGTCAATAATTGACGAAGCTCTATTTTTGTTAGCTTTCCCTGATCTCTTAGCGCATACCAACAACAAAAAAGTAAAATATTGATATTAAGGCCCCGTTCGTTCTGAAGTGTAAGGAGAGACTCTTCAACGGAGGGCTCGCGATAGAACTTTACAGAAAACTTCCAAAAGGGATGAATAGGTACCGTTTTGAGTGATATCATTTTCACTTTTACTCTTATTGCACGGAAAAAAACAACAGGGAAGCTTTTTATGGCGATTTTACCCTGTAATGAGACACTCAACTACCACTTACACTAAAAATAACCAGGACTAAACAGGTGAAGCTCAAAATCGGTCTATTATTCTTGCTACAATTTTTCTGCTGTACGTTGCTGGCAAACTCGATCTGTAACATCAGCCAAGAAGAAGCGATGCAGATTGGAGTCAAAATCTGGCACAACGAATGCGCTGGGAAAATTAGTGGCTTAACCTCCTGGAACGATGGAGAAAAATTTGCTTCACTTGGGATAGGCCATTTTATTTGGTCGCCCGATCAACACTTGGGTTTCAATCAGGAAGGTTTTCCACAATTGTTAAAATATATGGCCAGCATGGGAGTAACCCTGCCTTATTGGCTTCAAGGTGAAAATGTGCCACCTTGCCCTTGGCTCACTCGAGAGGAGTTCCAAGCGGCGCAAAATAGCGAAAAAATGCAAGAACTTAGACAATTCTTAGTCTCAACCATTCCTTTGCAAGCACAATTTATGGTTTATCGATTAATTAATGCAGTTCCCAAACTAGCTGATAAAACCACTTACGAAGAACGAAACTACATTCTGGAACAGTTTGCTAACTTGTCCAGCACACCTCAAGGGTTATATGCCCTAGTTGATTATGTCAATTTCAAGGGAGATGGTACCGGCTGGTTCGCCAGAAGAAAAATTGGATGGGGTTTATTACAAGTTATGGAAGGCATGAGGGTAGCTCCTTATAACTATAGTGTTCTTGAGTCATTCGTATGGTCAGCTAATCGTGTCTTAACTCAAAGGGTGAGAAACGCACCTATCGGTAGCAATGAAGAACGATGGCTTCCAGGTTGGCGCAAGCGTTTAATGACTTATTTAGACGACCCTTATAAAAATTAATTCCTAGTTACTCCCGCTCAATAGCGGGATAGCTTCCGTTGATTACCAACCATCACCCATCTGAAACACATTCCCTGAAATCATCGTGTGTTGATAAAGGTTTCCTGGCGTAACATAGTAATAAACATTGCTCATCCCCGAAGCAAATGCTTGCAACGAGCCTAGTGGCTTAAGGGTCACTAAAGCGCGATCGCTGGCTTGAACCATCGCTGTGTTAGAGCAAAGGAAGCGTGTATCAACATACGCTTCTTGAAAAGCACGAATCAAAAGCAAGTTAGTTGATCCTCTTAGCCTCACAACGCCAGCGCGAGTGGCAAGAATATGAATGTGATCACTTCTTACATTCGGAATACAAATATTAGCAGAACCACTATTGGTCACTCGTACTAACTGCACGGGTCCTTCTAGACAAATTGTGCCACAGCCACAATTTTCAAGCTCGAGGCCACAACAGGTATTAAGGTTGCAACCTCTAACGCAACTGTCACCTGCTACTACGAGTTGCCGTAAACTACTAAGTGATAAACGAATTTGCGGTCTTTGGTTTTGATTGCAGGACACAGGCTTATTGTAGCTAATGTAGATCGAATTGTTGCAAACTTTAACGGTCAGGTCTTCATAAGCACATCGCAAAGCAATACGATTGCAAGGTTGATTACCCATAATCTGAAGATCAATCCCGCCTTTAATAAACACTGAATCCACACAAGCAGGTATAGTTCTGTTGAGAGGTATGCGCTTTATCGGCGGAACATAAGGGCTTGCCCTCACCATTCTTGAACGAGGTCGGGGGGCTTCAGAGGGTCGTTGCATGATATACCGTTTGATTAAACTACAACCGCTACGAGGAGTGGGTGAAGAATACGATCGACTATTACTGTTGTAGGGCATACTTGCAAAACAAAGTTGCGTTACCATAACTAAAACACAAATCGTCCCGAATCTTTTCATGATTTTCTCTCTTAGCTCCTTGCAGATTTGTCATAATATCACGGTGATGTTATGGAATCATCTCTTCAGACTTTTAGGGCAGATATTCGCGATGTTCATCTCTCGTGGCGAAGACTTGAGGCATCCTAATGACCGGCTTCGTGGTCGCGATGAGTGCAGTTTCTTCAATAGTTTTGGACATCAAGTAATTAGGATTGTAATCGGGCAAATTCCATCGATACGTTAACATGATGCCGACCCGATTCTCCTCTGGATTGACTAAGCTTCCTGCCACCCGTTCTCCTTTGAGCGCCAGTTCAAGTTTGGCACAAGTAGGAATTGGAATTAACCAGCTGGCTTTAACACCACATTGACGATACAACTTGCGATCACTAGCTTCGATACTTAGCAGGAAGCGCGGATGAAGGATTTGTTCTAAACATACACCAGCCCCAACACCTTGGCGGTTAGGCTTTGACTCAAAATCATTATGGTATAAAACATCGTCATAGTACACGCTACTAGTCAAGCGAGTATAAAGCCAGGGTTGTAAAGTCACCCCTACAAAACCACCATAAACTGAGGAGCCACTCACATCTCGAAAAATAGTGTACTGGGGAGTCAAGAAAGTTCGAGGAGTCAAATTTTCATCTCGCGCTTGAACTTCATACAGTCCAAAATTGTAGCTGGTAATTCCATATCCATGGTTTAGCAAAGAGTAACTTATCCCAAATGCAGACTGCTCATCCCACAGGGGCAAAACAATTTGATCAAAAATAAAATTGGTATTTTGAGATAGATATTCACCTGTTACTTTGACCAAGTGTCTACAATTAAACAAACCTGCCCAAGTACCCGCCAATCGAAATTCTTTGGAACCAAACGCTATTTCAAAGCCAAAAGCAGTGTTGTCGGTCAGCACATTGGCATATCGAGGATCAATAACCATATCATATTGATCACTATAATCCACGCCTAAACTAATTTGAGGCATGGACTGGGCCCAGACCCCGCTTGATGTCCACAGCAAAGCTAAAATTGCTAATTTGATTTTTTTCAACATGGTGCGGTTTTAACGTTCTTTCTCAGAATCGTCAAGAACTTAAGATCAGATGCATTTATCGTTCCGGATAATACAGACATTCGACTCAATTAGATTCGGTGTCATACAGAGTTAAGTGCTTAAGGTGTTTATTATTCGGGAGCGGGAACGGGGACGGTTTTGAACACCCCTACCATAAATTTACTTTTGAGCCATCTGCCTTAACGAGTATAATGGTTAAATTCTTATTTGTTCTATTTAAGGCGTGGCATGTCAGAAAATTCATCAGGGAAAAAAACCGATTTTGGGTTTAGAAAAGTTGACGTGCAAGAAAAGAAGAATCTTGTTTCAGAAGTTTTTCACTCAGTTGCCAATCGTTATGATTTAATGAACGACGTAATGTCCTTTGGCATACATCGTGCTTGGAAAAAGTTTTGTATTGAATTGACATCCTTACGTTCCCATCATTATGTGTTAGATCTAGCAGCAGGAACCGGAGACCTTGCAATACGCATGGCGCCGCTGTTAGGTACCACTGGCAACCTTTTTGTCACTGACATAAATGAATCAATGCTAACAATTGCTCGCCAGCGCATGATCGCAAAAGGCTTGGTCGGTAACATTCATTACTTACTGGTTGATGCTCAACAAATTCCTTTTCCACAAGACACATTTGACTGCGTGACTATCGGCTTTGGCCTAAGAAATGTGACCGATAAAGAGGCCGCACTGCACTCGATTCATCGTGTCTTAAAGCCAGGTGGCAAACTTATAATATTGGAATTTTCTCATCCAAATGTTCCTTTGCTGAGTAGCTTATATGATGCCTATTCTTTTAATGTCTTGCCTTTGTTAGGTAAAATTTTTGCAAAAGATGAAGCTAGCTATCGTTACCTGGCTGAGTCTATTCGTATGCATCCAAATCAAGACACGTTACTTCGTATGATGGAAACAGCCGGATTTGACCAATGTACCTATCATAATCTTACCGGTGGAATTGTAGCGATTCATCGAGGCTATAAATTTTGATTAAACTCATTCTTATCAGCGTCATAGAAAAAGCCATGAATAGCGTTCTTGCTCTTCATAGTGGCAAGCATCAAATATTAGAAATTCACGCTGGAAAAGCTCTTCATATAAATTTTAAAGATCTTAATATGGATCTATTTTTAATCGTCCATCCTGAAAAAATTTATGTACATAGCGTTTTTCCTGATACTCCAGACACAATGGTCAGTGGTTCAATTATAAATTTTCTCAAACAACTAAAAACCGACTCTCTCTCACCTGACATTAATGTAGAAGGTGATGTCGATCTAGCACATGACATTATGCGTCTGTTTAAAACTATTGATATCAATTGGGAAGAATATTCTGCTTTTTTCATTGGTGACTTACCGACACATCATTTTAGTAATTTTGTACGCCAATGCAAAAAAACGGTTAGACATATCTCTTCTCGTTCAATTGAAGATGCTGTTGATTTTATACAAGAAGAACAACGTTTTTTACCGACAAACGAAGAAGTAGAAGACTTTTACGAAGATATTCGAGAACTACGAAACAACATTGATCGTCTCGAAGCACGTCTCAATCGCTTGATGGAAAATAATCGTAATGAAAATATTTAAAAGACCACTGCAGCTTCTTCGTTTGACCCAAATAAATATTATCTTGCTACGCAATCGTTTTGATACTGTGGTTCTTTCTTCTAAAGCATTACAGTCATACTCCTTTATTAGTTATTTTAATCCATGGTATTGGTTTGGAAAATCACGCACCCGTGGTGAGACATTTCGTATTACGCTTGAAGAGTTAGGACCGGTATTTGTTAAGTTTGGTCAAGTTTTGTCAACCCGACGCGATCTCTTACCAGAAGATATTGCCGATGAGTTAGAAAAACTTCAGGATGCTGTACCGCCATTCCCTGGTGAGATCGCAAAGCAAATTCTAGAACAGCAATATAAAAAACCTGTGTCTGAAGTATTTGCTGAATTTGACATGGTACCCTTTGCTTCGGCTTCTGTTGCACAAGTTCATGGTGCAACTTTAAAAAATGGTAAAACAGTTGTCATCAAAATACTAAGACCTAATATTGAAAAAGTGATTGTTCGAGATATCAGCTTATTAGCGAGCGTCGCTTCTTTAACTTCTAAGTTTTTGCCCCAAGGAAATAAATTAAAATTGCGTGAGGTTGTCAGAGAACTAGAGCGCTCTATTATTTATGAACTTGATCTTCTTCATGAAGGCGCCAATGCTTCGCAACTGCGGCGTAATTTTCGTCATTCTGATCGACTTTATATTCCAGAAGTGTATTGGGAATATTCTACAAAAGATATCTTGGTGATGGAGCGCATTGCAGGAATTCCAGTCTCAAATATTCCGGCATTAAAAGAAGCAGGCATTGATCTTAAAAAACTTGCCGAAAATGGTGTTGAAATCTTTTTTACCCAAGTATTAAGAGATAGTTTTTTTCACGCTGATATGCACCCGGGCAATATTTTTGTGAGCAAAGATAATCCTGCAATGCCAAAATATATTGCGGTTGATTTTGGCATCATGGGAACACTGAGTCCAAAAGATCAACGCTATATAGCAGAAAATTTGTTAGCCTTTTTTAGGCGCGACTACCGACGAGTTGCAGAATTACATATTGAATCTGGATGGGTGGGGAGACAAATTCGTGTTGATGAATTTGAAACAGCAATTCGTGGTGTCAGTGAACCCATCTTCGAGCGGCCTTTAAAAGATATTTCATTCGGCAAATTACTATTAAAACTCTTTCAAGCGGCTAGAGAGTTTCATATGGAAATTCAACCGCAGTTCTTCTTGCTACAAAAAACGATGCTGAATATTGAAGGCTTAGGACGTCAGCTTTATCCGGAGTTAGATCTTTGGACGACGGCCCAACCCTATCTCGAAAAATGGGTAAGAAAACAACTGAGTCCCATTACCATGCTCACTAAAATTTATCATCGTGGGCCACACTGGGTTGATAAAATGTTAGAGCTTCCTGATCTAGTTCACGCTCGCTTAGAACAAGATGCGACTAGAAAACAAATTGACACCAGTAACATAGCGGACAACATTCCCTCACGAAAATTACAGCGGCGAAAATGGTTAGGATTTGGCTTTGGTTTGATTATTGTAGCGCTGATCAATTATTTACTTTTTCATCTTGCTATTACAGCGGTGATTGCAGTTAATATCGTCATTGGAGTAATCGGTATTCTTCTAGTGATGTTGACCTATTAGCCAAAACTAATTCGCTTATTATGTCGTTCTTTGTCTTTTTTCGCTTACGCAGGAAAAATAAAGCGCAAAGAAAGCTACGAAGTTGATCCTCGTGATATCGAAATTGGAAGATACTTTTAGCAATTTTTAATTTTAAAAATTAAAAGAATCTTCTATTTATGGACCGAAAAGAATTTTCTTCTCGCGTTCCAGAAGAAGGATGCTCCTCAACTTTCGTCTTGTTATTATTCCAATAATTACTAAGCGCTCGATCAACGATTGGAGCATTCTCAATTGCTATGCTCTTTTGAACGTTCGTAGTTAATTGTTTGAATAAATTCAAAATAGCGTGAGGGTATTTTTCAATTACTTTTGGATGCAGTAAGTTTTGCTCTACTTTTTGCTTCAATTCTTCTTGCAAAGCTTGATAGCATTCAGTTAACAAATCAGTGATCTCCTTGACTGCATCGTTGGCAACGCCAAATCTCTCTCGTTGAGTACAGGTTGACGTCCCTTCCATTTTTTTCAAGGTAACATCAATCTTTTCTTTGAGATCTTGTTCTAGCTTTGGAGAATAATCTGGAACCTTGAACATGGTTCCATTAAATTTACTTTTAAGTTGTAGTGGCATGATTTAAGTTCTCACTTTTAACAAAATTAAATCCATATAATTTTGAAAAAAATCTCCGCAACATGGTCGTTGGGAAGATAAGATAATTACAGAGGTAATCATCTGAGAAATAGTATAGACTATAAATATAATTTTGCTAAGTTTTTAATCCCAAGGCCAAGTCATTTCAGCTATTATTCCCACCTTAATGGGAATAATTGTCGCTACGTATTTAGATAAAGGTGAGTATTATGTCCAATTGGCAAAAGCCAACCTCCAATGTGTTACTGGAATCGTCAACTCTTTGGCCTAAATGTCTCGACTATCTTCAAGAGGAAATTCCAGAACAACAGTTCAATACTTGGATTCGACCTTTACAAGCTCACGAACAGAAAGATTTACTCTTGTTATTTGCTCCAAATCGCTTCGTGGTAGATTGGATTACTGAACGTTTTTTAAATAGAATCCTCGAGTTGACCAGAGAGCTCAGCCAATCTTTAACCTATCAAGTTAGGCTCGAGATCGGCTCCTCCTCCAAAACCACTAATATTATTGATGTTAAACCGCAAAGCTCAAAGCCCATAGAAAATATCAGCTCGTTCTCAGCGCAAACTAATATTAATTCTTCTTTTAACTTTGATAACTTTGTGGAAGGAAAATCCAATCAGTTAGCAAGAGCGGCTGCTTTGCAAGTCGCCCAAAATCCCGGGACCGCTTACAATCCTCTATTATTATATGGCGGCGTCGGTTTAGGCAAAACCCACTTAATGCATGCAGTAGGCAATATCATTCTGGAAAAAAATCCGTCTGCCAAAGTAATTTATCTTCATGCTGAACGCTTTGTGGCTGACATGGTCAAAGCATTGCAGCGAAATTTAATGAATGACTTTAAACGTTTTTATCGCTCCGTAGATGCATTACTCATCGATGATATTCAATTTTTTGCCGGTAAAGATCGTTCTCAAGAAGAATTTTTTCATACATTTAATGCTCTTTTTGAAGGAGAGCGTCAAATTGTATTATCTTGCGACAGTTATCCTAAAGAAATCAAAGGCTTAGAGGACAGGTTAAAGTCACGATTCGGTTGGGGCCTGTGTGTTGCTGTGGAACCTCCAGAGCTTGAAACTAGGGTTGCAATTTTGATGAGCAAAGCGGAGCTCTCAAAAGTAAACTTGCCACATGAAGTCGCCTTTTTTATTGCTAAACGGATTCAATCCAACGTCCGTGAATTGGAAGGCGCTCTTAAGAGAGTAATCGCCAATGCCTATTTTACTGGCCAACCGATTACCTTAGATTTTGCGCGTGAAGCGCTAAAAGATCTTTTGGCAATCCAAGCTAAGTTAGTCTCTATCGACAATATTCAGAAAACGGTAGCAGAGTACTACAAAATTAAGGTCGTCGATCTACTGTCGAAACGACGAAGTCGATTTTTGGCACGTGCTCGTCAAGTTGCTATGGCTTTGGCCAAAGAGCTAACCAATCACAGTTTACCGGAAATTGGTGACGCTTTTGGTGGTCGAGATCACACTACCGTCCTGCACGCTGTTCGTAAAGTTAAAGAATTAATGGCCGAATGCATCGACATTAAAGAAGACTACATGAATTTATTACGCATCCTATCGACTTAAATTGTGTCTATCCCCACTTCTATCACAGTTAAGGAAATCATATGAAATTATCGATTCAACGAGAAGATTTATTAAAACCATTACAGCTGGTAACCGGTATTATTGAAAAGCGGCAGACACTACCCATCTTATCAAATGTGCTGCTTCGCGCTAGCGAACATAATCTAGCAATCATTGGCACCGATTTGGAAGTTGAACTTACCATTAATGTTCCACTCGCCGAACCGGCTCGAAGTGGCGAAATAACAGTTCCCAGAAAGTTAGTTGATATTTGTCGATCTCTACCAGAACATACCCTCATCGATTTTACTTTGGATCAGGATAAATTGACCATTAAAGCAGGGCGTAGTCGTTTTACTTTAGCGACATTACCTGCTTCCGAATATCCGAGCTTAGACAATACTGATAAAAAATTAGAATTCCAGATAGAACAAAAAACATTACGTTTTTTAATACAACGTACCTGCTTTGCAATGGCTCAGCAAGACGTTCGTTACTATTTAAATGGCATGCTACTAGAGGTTAAACAGGGAGTAATACGATCAGTTGCTACCGATGGTCACCGCTTAGCATTGAACTCCATTGAAGCTGCTATCATTGATAATGCGTTCACCCAAGTGATTATCCCTCGAAAAGGGGTGCTGGAATTATTACGATTATTAGATGACACCAATCAAGAAGTTGACGTGGCAATCATGACAAATCATATTCGTGTTTCAAATGGGACGTTTACCTTCACCTCTAAATTAATTGATGGTCGTTTTCCAGATTATGATCGTGTCGTGCCGAAAGGAGGCGACAAAATCATCTCTGTCGAAAGAGAACCTCTTAAACAGTCTCTCTCACGAGCGTCAATCCTATCTAATGAAAAGCTACGCGGCGTGCAACTGCAACTTCGCAAAGGATTATTGCGAATCTTAGCGAATAATCCAGAACGTGAAGAAGCAGAAGAAGAAATCAATATCAATTATGCGGATTCTGACTTTGATATCGGCTTTAATGTGAAATATCTCACAGATATTTTTGACACCATTGATGATGAAATCGTCAACATTACGTTCTCCAATCCAAATGCCAGCATCTTAGTAGAAGGAAGCAACGCTGAAGGTAATAGCTTATTCGTTGTTATGCCCATGCGAATATAGTTCTCCGGCATGATATTAACAAACCTCACAGTAGATAATTTTAGAAATCTTATTGACGTTGATTTAGCGTTTAGCACGAGCATTAACATTTTTTATGGCTGTAACGGTAGCGGCAAGACCAGTATCCTCGAAGCAACACATTATCTTGGCCTAGGCCGCTCCTTTCGAAGCAGGAACGTCAGGCGCTTAATAAATCACACCAGCGACAAGTTCGCCCTTGTTGGACAACTGTTCCAAGTTAACCAGCCAACCATTACAGTTGGGATCGAAAGAAAAGCTGACAGCAGTTTGATTAAGATAGGAGGAAAGACCTCAGGATCGCTAGTTGAATTGGCCCAACTGCTGCCTTTACAGTTGATCAATGCTGACAGCCATCTTCTGTTGACCTCTGGACCACTAGCGAGAAGGCAGTTCATCGATTGGGGCGTGTTCCACGTGGAACCGCTTTTCTTCAGTTACTGGCAGAGAGCGAACCGAATTATTAAGCAGCGCAATGCCAACCTTAAAAGTGCCCGAAACTATTCTGATGTGAGCATGTGGGACGAAGAGCTTGAAACAATCGCTATTTGGTTGAATCAGCAACGCGAGAACTACATAAATCAGTTTCAGCCGATCTTCACCACTCTGCTTGAGTCATTATTGGATCGCCAAGATTTAAAACTTCACTATTACCGCGGCTGGTCGAATGAGTCATTGTACAAAGATCTCCTTAGAGCCTCATTTGCTAGAGATCAGCTATTAGGCTACACCCAATTTGGACCCCACCGAGCAGACCTGCAGCTGAAATTTAAAAATGTCGCTGCTGTGGAGGTCTTGTCCCAAGGTCAGCAAAAGCTGGCAGCCTATGCGATGAGAATCGCTCAGGGGCTACACTTGCGGCAACAATCGACCAAGCGTTGTATCTTTTTAATTGATGACTTGCCATCGGAACTTGACCAAGAGCGACGGCTCAAGATTATAGAGCTTTTGCTGAGCCTTGATTCTCAATTATTTGTCACTGGGATTGAAATAGAAAGCTTGTCGCAGCTGGCAACAAACCAAGCAAAGGTGTTCCACGTGGAACAGGGGAGCATTAAGGAGTCATAGCCCGGAGGAAGTGCGGCGGCACTCCAAGGGGGCTTGCCGCTTCCTGTTTCTTGCTCATTCCCGTGAAGGCGCCCTAGGTGCGCCAACTTAAGCGCCGCCCCTTCTCCCATCACTTGCGGGAGGGCGAGGGCCCCATCCGGGCTTCGGCCATTTTCTCCCTCCCACAAGCGGGACAAGGGAAAAATGCTTAAGTTGACGCCCAGGAGCCTTCGCGGGAATGGTAGCAACAAGGGAGCGGGGATGGCAAAAGCAAAGAACAGAACTCCGCCAGGGCAGGCCTTTAAACCATATAAAACAATATTTTACCCTCGAAAAATGTGTTATAATAATTGATTGCGCAGGAAAGCTTAAACCCTTTATTTTATTGGCGTTTTTTGTTTTTTAAGTTTTCTTTTAAGTCTTAATTTAAGCTGTATTGGAGCATTGTCTATGGCGGCAGATACCACCTATGATTCATCGAGTATTAAAATCTATAAAGGTCTTGATGCTGTTAGAAAACGGCCTGGTATGTATATCGGTGATACAGATGATGGAACCGGGTTACATCACATGGTGTTTGAGGTGGTCGATAATTCAATCGACGAGGCTCTTGCTGGAGAATGTTCAGAAATCATTGTCACGCTCAACGTCGATAATTCGGTAACAGTTAAGGACAATGGCCGTGGTATTCCGGTTGGAATGCACAAGGAAGAAAACAAATCTGCAGCTGAAGTCATCATGACGATTCTGCACGCTGGCGGTAAGTTTGATAATAACGCCTATAAAGTCTCCGGGGGATTGCATGGAGTGGGCGTTTCTGTTGTTAATGCTTTATCTGAAGAGCTAGAGTTAACTATTTGTCAAAATGGCAAGATCCACCAACAAACCTATCATCTTGGCGAGCCAGCAGCTCCCTTAGCAGTGACAGGGGACACTCAGGAAACAGGGACAGAAATACGCTTTAAACCGAGCACTCAAATTTTTCGAAATGTCGTGGAGTTTCACTACGATATTCTTGCTAAGCGCCTGCGAGAGCTATCTTTCTTAAATTCTGGAGTTCGAATCAAGTTAGTTGATCAAAGAACAGGACGCGAAGACGTTTTTCAATATGAAGGTGGGATTGGCGCCTTCGTTCAACATCTTAATAAGAATAAAACTCCTGTTAATACCAAAGCATTTTATTTTTCTGCCGAAAAAGACACTATTGGTGTCGAAGTCGCTCTTCAATGGAATGATACTTTTCAAGAAAATATCTTTTGTTATACCAATAACATTCCACAACGTGATGGTGGTGCCCACTTGGCTGGCTTTCGAGGAGCACTTACCAGAACATTAAATAGCTATATCGAAAAAGAAGGACTTTCTAAAAAGTACAAAATTGGGATTTCAGGAGATGATTCCCGAGAAGGGTTGACCGCGATCTTGTCGGTGAAAGTGCCAGATCCCAAATTTTATTCACAAACGAAGGACAAATTAGTTTCTTCAGAGGTGAAGGGAGCAGTAGAGTCATTGGTTAATGACAAGCTCCAAGAATATTTACTTGAAAATCCACAACAAGCTAAAGCGATTGTCATGAAAATCATCGACGCTGCTCGAGCCAGAGAAGCGGCACGAAAAGCTCGAGATATGACCCGCAGAAAAAGTGTTCTTGATATTGCAGGGTTACCTGGAAAATTAGCAGATTGCCAGGAACGAGATCCCGCTTTATCTGAAATCTTCATTGTGGAAGGTGACTCAGCAGGTGGTTCAGCTAAACAAGCTCGAGATCGCAAAAATCAAGCTATTTTACCGCTTAAAGGTAAAATTCTTAATGTTGAAAAGGCTCGATTCGATAAAATGCTGTCTTCTGCAGAACTCGCTACACTTATTACGGCGCTTGGCTGCGGCATTGGTAAAGATGAATATAATCCTGACAAATTACGTTACCACTCGATCATTATTATGACCGATGCCGACATTGACGGTTCTCACATTCGCACTCTCTTGCTCACTTTCTTTTATAGACAGATGCCCGAGCTAATTGAACGTGGTCATATTTACATTGCTCAACCACCGTTATACAAAGTAAAAAAAGGTAAGCAGGAACAATATGTTAAAGATGATGATGCCTTAGAAGACTATCTACTTCATTTGGCACTCGCCAACACCGCGATTCATACTAGTAATCCTAGCAACCTTATTCAAGGAGCAGATTTGGAAGGGATTGCTATGCATTATCGTAATGTGAAGAAAATTATCACTAAACTTGCCAAACGGTTTCCAAGAGTAATCCTGGAAGGTCTATTAGAGATAACTCCGCTGCAAACTAAAGACTTGTCCAATAAAACAGCGGTAGAAGATTGGTTAAAGGCCTTAGAGGAAGCAATTTCAGAAAGAATGCTGGCAAGCGGTAGTACATTAACCCATACGATTCATGATGATCAACCAACCGATACTTTCCAACCTATGATGATTATCAAAGAACATGGCATGGCCACTAATTATATCTTTAGAAAAGAATTCTTTAACTCAGCTGACTATCTGAATTTGTCTCAATTCGTTACTCAATCAAAATCTCTTTTAAATTCAGGATCTTATATTCAACGTGGTGAACACCAACGTCCTGTTCATTCACTTCAAGAAGGCATCAGTTGGATGCTTGATGAAGCGAAAAAGGGCTTTGCGATTCAACGTTATAAAGGTCTTGGAGAAATGAATCCCGAGCAATTATGGGAAACAACCATGGATCCGACAACTCGCAGACTCTTAAAAGTGAAAATTGAAGATATGATAGCCACCGATCAGATTTTTACCACATTAATGGGTGATCAAGTTGAACCCCGTCGAATCTTTATTGAAGAAAATGCACTAGATGCTGATATCGATATTTAAAGGCTTATAAAGTGGCGGTATTCTTTTACCAGCCTCACGATTAGACTTGAAATAAGCAATAACGAACTTGGCCAGCAACTTTTGATTTTAAAAGTTGCCAGCTGCTTGGCACGGGTAATTCATTCAATTCACTTTCAATTTCTAGATAAATAAGCGCCTGGGGACTTAAACAACCGGTATCTAGTAACCAATTGCAGGCCTTGCTAATAAAATTTTGATGGAATGGAGGATCTAAAAAAACAATATCAAACAATCCAGAAACTTTAGATTTTAGGTATGGGAAAGTTTCTTGGATAATTTCGATATTAGTCAATTGCAACCGCTCTCGATTATCTTCTAATGCTGCAATAACCTTTCGATCATTATCAAAAAGCAAACAAAAACTTGCTCCACGTGAAACAGCTTCGAAACTAAGAGCACCGCTACCTGCGAAGAGGTCTAGACATCTGGCGTCTACTATATAAGGCGCAAGCCAATTAAATAGAGTCTCGCGAACTCTATTAGGCGTCGGGCGTATGTCATTGGTATTAGGGAACTTAATAAGCCTGCTACGAAATCTGCCGCCAATAATTCTAAGTTCACTATAGCTTTGAGTTCGCTTTGACATCCGTTTTACGAATTATCCACCGACCGTAACAGTAACCATGTTCGAAGGATGAACTAAATTCTTGAAAACATCCTTCACCTGATTTTCGGTCACCTTACCAATATTTTCTTGATATGTGTCCAAATAGTTCAGCGGTAACTGATAATAACCGATCGTGATTAATTGCGAGATAATGGCTGTGTTACTCGCCAAGCGAAGAATAAAGCCTTGTGTCAAATTCTTCTTTGCAACTTCAATTTCAGTACTTGAAGGACCTTGAGAGACGAAGTCTGTTAAAGTGTCGTTTACCACTTTAATTGCATTCTTAGCTTCACTATTGCGCGTTTGTAGCTCGATAAAGAACGGTCCTCTTTCCCTCAGTGCGGAAAATTGGCTACCAACTGAGTAAGCTAAACCACGTTTCTCGCGTACTTCATCAAAAAGCCGAGAAGTTAACGAAGCACCTCCTAGAATATAATTGCCCACGACCACTGAAAAATAAGTCGGATCATTGCGAGTAATACCGCGTTGTCCAATCATGACGTGAGTTTGACTAGATGGAAAGACGATATGCTTAAATTGCTGTTTTTGTTGCACATCACGCTCACTTCCCTTGGGTAATTTAGGACCGCGACTCAAATGTGCAGAAAGATTATCAGCGAGCTGCTTAGCTTTTTGTTGATCAATGTCACCGACTATAGTGATGATGGCATTTTGTGCGGTGTAGTTTGCTTTATAGAAGTTCTGCAAGTCGACCGTGGTCATGCTACTCATACTTTCTTTAGTTCCTGAAATAGGATGTCCGTAGGGTGCTCCATCATAGACTGCATTGTAAAAAGCTTTGGTTGCAATCGAGGAAGGAGATTCATCCTGCGCATTCAAAGTGATAAGCGCTTGCTTTTGGATACGCAAGAATTCTTCTTTAGGGAAAGTCGGTTCTGTTAAAACTTCATTAAAAGTCGACAGCGCAGGCGTGAAAAATTTTGAGTCTGATAAACTGCGCATGGCCACAACAGCCATATCACGATTAACAGCAGACGAAAACTGCGCTCCAACGTTGTCAAACGCGTTTGCAATCTGATCTACATTCTTACTCTTAGTGCCAGCATTTAAAGTGTCATTAGTAATCTTCGCTAAACCAGGCTTGGCATTGTCACGAGCCGAACCGGCATCGAAGACCACTTGAATATCTACAATCGGAAGTTCATGCTCATAAACGTAAAGAACTTGAGAGCCAGAAGTGGTCTGCCATTTCTGGATCGGCACGAGATTCTTTTCTTGCGCAATGACCGATGAACTGATTATGAGGCAACTAGCAAAAACACTAATGATGTTAGCTTTAACGGACATTTTGTCCTCCCCTGTAGAGCGTGGGTTGGTCTTTTTGATTAGGCTTGAGCGGTAACGGCACAAGTGTTGCAATAGTCATCCGCTGCGGTACTAAATATTTTTTAGCCACTGCTTGTACTTGCTCCGCAGTTACTTGATTGATGTTCTTTACATAATTATCAAGCTCACGCCAAGACAAGTTGATCGCTTCGAGCGCGCCGATTTCATTTGCCTGATTCATATAAGAATCTTTTTCGAAAGTTTGATTCGCAATACTTTGTGCTTTAACGCGCGTTAGCTCTTCTGGAGCAACAGGTTTTTCCTGCAAATCTTTAATTTGTTTCAGGATAGCATTCTCTAATTCCAAGCTGGTGTGTCCTTGAGATGGAATGGCCGAAATTGTAAAAACATTGTCTAAGCGACTATAAAGGTCGTAACCGGCATCTATTTCACTGGCGATTTCGGAACCACGAACTAAATTCTTTTGCAGGCGGGCACTATCTCCTCCATCTAAAAGAGACTGGAGGACATCAAGCGCATAAGCCTCAGATTTAGTCACTGCAGTCTTTAGAGAGGGGGTATTGAAGCCAAGAATCACTAGCGGCAATTTTGCCGGAGTTTTGACTACAATACGACGACCTCCAAAGTCTTGCAGTTCACCAGGTTGCTTAACGGGTGGCAAACCACCAGACTTAAGTGGACCAAAGTATTTTTTTACTAATGTGAGGGTTTCCTGGGGCTTTACATCTCCCACAATCACTAGCACCGCATTATTAGGGGCATACCAAGTGTCATACCACTTTCTAACATCAGTGGCATTCATGTTGTTTAGATCCCACATCCAACCAATAACAGGGTGGTGATAAGGGCTGGCTACATTGGCAGCTGCTTCAAAGCGTTCAGACGTTAGACTTTGAGGGTTATCATCGGTACGTAAACGTCGTTCTTCTTTAACTACTTCAATTTCCTTAATAAATTCCTCTGGCTTGAGGGAAAGATTTCGCATCCGATCTGCTTCAAGCATAAGACTAATCGGTAGTTTCTTAGATTCCATCATCTGGTAATAAGCCGTGTAATCAGACGCGGTAAAAGCATTTTCATCGCCACCATTTTCAGCGACCATTTTTGAAAACTTACCTGGACCATAGGTCGGAGTCCCTTTGAACATCATGTGTTCAAGCGCGTGGGAGATCCCTGTAATGCCATTAGGCTCGTAGCTAGAACCAACCTTATACCAAACCTCAGTCACTACCACAGGAACACGATGGTCTTCTTTAATAATGACTTTCAAACCATTTGGAAGTGTGGTTTCAGTGGTTGGAGAAGCTGCGAAGGCACTAGAAGTAATGATAAAAAAGAAACTACATAGTAATATATAAAAACGCATATTTCTTCCATTAAGAATTATTGGACTCAAGGTGCATAGAATAGCTGATTTAATGCGGTTTCCAAAGCAGAACAAAAGGTTTTTTTAAATGTTTAACATCCTGAAATCAAAAAAAAATAACGAAAAAAAGGAAGGAGGATTCTTTTCTTCTATTAAAACCGGGTTAAAGAAAACTCGAGAGTCTTTTAGTAGTGGTTTAGGCAATCTTTTTCTGGGCAGAAAGGTCATTGATAAAGAACTCTTGGAGGACATTGAGACCCAGCTTATCCTTGCAGATGTTGGTGTTGCGGTGACTCAAAAAATCATTGCCGACTTAACTCAAAAAATATCACGTAAAGAGCTGAACGATGCTCAAGCTGTCATCGCCGCTCTAAAGGAACAATTAATCACTATCCTATCCACCACAAATACCCGAACCTTCTTAGCGCAAACTCAAAAACCACAGGTGGTCCTTGTTATAGGGGTAAATGGCTCAGGTAAAACTACCACGATTGGAAAATTGGCACATCGGTATCAATTACAAGACCAAAAAATCATCTTAGCAGCAGGAGATACTTTTCGTGCGGCGGCGATTGAACAACTACAAGTTTGGGGAGAACGGAACCAAATACCCGTTATCGCACAGCATAGCGGTGCTGACAGTGCTTCTGTTATTTTTGATGCCTATCAAGCAGCAACGGCACGCAATTTTGACTTATTAATTGCCGATACAGCCGGAAGACTGCACACCCAGCAACATTTAATGGAAGAACTTAAAAAGATTAAACGAGTTCTAGGTAAAATAGAGCCGTCGGCTCCCCATGAAATTTTGTTAGTGCTAGACGCCTCCACAGGTCAAAATGCTTTGCGCCAAGCAGAACAATTTAATCAAGCACTAGGTATTACTGGAATGATTATTACTAAGTTGGACGGCACCGCAAAAGGGGGCATCGTTTTTGCTATTGCTCAAAAAATGAATTTGCCAATTTATTTCGTCGGGGTAGGTGAAAAAATTACTGATCTCCTGCCTTTTAACCCAATCGAATTTGTCGATGCGCTATTCGAGCAAGAAGAAAAAGTCGAATCTTAGGGCTTGTAAAAGAAGCCCTTAGCTACAAGGAGAAATGCTTGATCAATTTTGAACATGTCAGCAAACGTTTTGACGGTGGTCATACCGCACTAAGCGACATTTCTTTCGACCTCAATAAAGGCGAAATGGCTTTTTTAACAGGTCACTCAGGAGCAGGGAAAAGTACTTTACTTAAACTTATTATGAAGATTGAAGAAATCTCTTCAGGTCAAGTCATCATCAATGGCAAAAACCTTAACAAGCTAAGTAAAAACTCGATCGCAAAGCTGCGTTTAGCCATCGGAATGATTTTTCAAAACCCTATGTTATTACCCCACAGAACGGTCTTTGAAAATGTAGCGCTCCCCTTGCAAATAGCAGGCATGCGCCAGCATGAAATGGCCTCACGAGTACGTGCAGCCCTCGACAAAGTAGGATTACTCTATAAAGAAAAGTGTTCTCCTATTAGTTTATCGGCAGGTGAACAGCAACGCGTCGGGATCGCTCGCGCTGTAGTCAATCGACCCGCCATCCTGCTAGCCGATGAACCAACTGGCAATCTTGATCCCGAGTTATCTTACGAAATTATGCGCCTATTTGAGGATTTTCATCGAGTAGGAACCACAGTATTGATCGCGACTCATGATATAGGATTGATTGCTCAAATGAACCATCCTATCCTGACTTTGCAAAAAGGGACTCTGTTCCAAGGAGCAATCCATGGCTAAAAACACCAAAGCGGCTAAAACAACAGAGAAAGAATCAATGTTATTTAAAAGTCACCGCTTAGCATTTAGAAATGGTTGGTCCCAAGTGGTACAAACGCCTATTGCTAGTTTTGTGACCTGCCTTATCATTGCAATGACTTTATTATTCACTACCTCTTTATTGGTGTCCTTAAAGACCTTTCGTCATGTTGCAGATAGTCTGCATGCAGGCAATCAAGTTACTTTTTATCTTAAAAATGACACCTCTGAAGTTACGATTCGCACAGCTCTAGATCAATTACAACATAATGATTTGGTGCGACAGGCCACCTACACCTCTCCAGAGCAAGCTCTTAGAGAATTAACGGCTCAGAGTGAATTCAAAGAGGTCTTAGCCGAAGTCCAAAATAACCCCTTGCCCCCAGTTCTATCGGTGAGCTTTAACGGCCAAGATCAACAACAAATAAAAGATTTAATCTCTTCTATATCGCAACAACCTTTTGTACAGGCTGTTCATCTCGACTCAGAATGGTTTGAACGCTTATTTGCCATCTTGCAATTTGGAAACCGCCTAACTTATTTATTAACGGGACTCTTTCTAGTTGGCATTGTGTTTATTATTAGCCGAACTATCCAAGAAGCCACCTCTAGAAATCATCAGGAAATGGTGCTCTTAGAGCTTATTGGAGCCACCACCGCTTATATTCGACGACCTTTTTTATATGTCGGCGTCATGCTAGGTTGCGGTTCAGGTATTTTAGCCTCACTGTTACTCTTAGGGTTGTTTTGGGCATTACAACAACCATTCAATACCCTCCTTACTTCCTACAGCTTATCCTATCCGACCATCCTTCAACCCAGCACTATTCTTTTTGTGCTGCTGTGCAGCACGCTAATTGGGTGGTTAGGATCATGGATTTCATTTTACAAATACGCTAATTTACATCATAATTAGCACTCAACCTCGCAGAGTGCTAAAATTTCTTAATAGTAATTGTTAAGGTGATTAAATGGAAAAAAGTCTTCAAAAATGGCAGCTTGCTGCTCCTATTGGTAGCTTAGATGCCTATATTAGTTGGGTTAATCAAATCCCATTACTTACTGAAGAAGAAGAAAAACAACTAACCAATGATTTTTACTACAAGGGCGACTTAGAAGCTGCTCGTCGACTTGTTTTATCTCATTTACGCTTCGTAGTACGTGTTGCCAAAGGATATGCAGGCTATGGTTTACAGCAGTCTGACCTCATTCAAGAAGGCAATATTGGTTTAATGAAGGCGGTTAAAAAATTTAATCCTGAAGTAGGCGTGCGCTTAGTTTCTTTTGCAATCCATTGGGTAAAAGCAGAAATTCATGAATTTATTTTACGTAATTGGAAAATTGTAAAGATTGCCACGACCAAGGCCCAACGAAAACTATTCTTTAATCTTCGCAAAGCAAAAAAACATCTAGCTTGGTTCAGCAATCAAGAAGTCAGCGATTTAGCAAAAGATTTAAACGTGAAAGAACAAGATGTTCGCAGTATGGAAGCTCGTTTTCTTCATGACGAATCATTTGATCCTATTGCTACAGATGATCATGAAGATTGGCAGTCTCCAGCTCATTATCTAGAAGATCATCGCTATGATCCTGCCAGTCGTCTTGAAGCACATGATTGGTCAGAGGATCGGGAACAAAAGCTTCATGCGGCAATGACTTCTTTAGATGAACGCAGTCGAGATATTTTAAATCAGCGTTGGCTAGCAGAAGAAAAAGCTACCCTTCATGATTTAGCAGCTAAATACAATGTTTCTGCAGAGCGGATTCGGCAATTAGAAAAAAATGCCATGATCAAAATTAAAGAAGCAATGACGACCCTCAACTAAGAATACATTAGACTCGAACTTGACAGCATAACATGTCATGCTACTGTTTTATCTATGTTATAACTTAGCCAAAAAGGAATAAGACAGTGAAGACCAAGCACGTAGTAGTAGGTTTGTTATCTTTTGCTCT
>JAGVJZ010000021.1 GCA_020050845.1 Gammaproteobacteria bacterium | reverse complement strand
CGCCAGGTTACCCAGTCATTACTGCCTAATCTGATTTCTGTGCGTCACTGCCTTGCTTTGCCATCGGCTTCCTTCAGATTCCACCTCGCGGTGGACTCCCTTGCCTAGGCCTATAGACCGGTTCGACTCAGCCTACTGTGGACTTTCACCACTTAGAACTGCGCCATGCCCGGCGCACGGAGTTAGTAGAGGGGAGAGATCTCCCCTCTACTTGCAAGCCCGGGTTCCCCGGGCGCAGCATCTAATAAAAGGATATACCGCCTGCTCTGATGCCAGAAAATCGCATTTTCATTAGCGAGCGGTATAATCATCATGGTAGATCATCTGAGGGCACCTGTAATGCCGCCAGCAAAACTTCTCGCAGCCTTTTTGTTACATCATTCCACCGAAACCAGGATGAGAAGTTGGACATTTTGTAACGGTATCATCGGAACAGCATGGACGATCTTTAAAAAGCTCATAAAGCAAAATACCTAAAATTACCAGCGTGGCCGCCGCTAGCAAGGGCACGCAAATTTTAAAAAGAAGTGCACTCATGATTCCTGCTGTAACCATGGTAGCAATGGACGTCGGGGTTGCTGCCACGGAAAAACCGAGCCCCACAAAACTAAAATGTGTTGCTAGCAAGCCACCCGCCGTCAAACCCACGGCTGCAACACCGGTGGTTGCAAGAGTGACTTGATCTACGTCACAGGAAGTGGGAGAGGACTTTGGAGGAGTAGATATTCTTAAAACCTCTTTGGTCTGTGTCACGAGTGAGGGCTGTTGATCACTAGCAGAAACGGATGACTCGCTTGAGGAAAGAGCGATGACTGATGGGCTCGTCAAAGGCGGTCTCGGAGGAGAATTTCTACGATCATCTCTTAACGGATTAGAAGAGGGAGGAGCTATAGATACTTCAGCGTCTACCGTTTTTTTAGAAGATGAGGGCTCCGAAGGAAACACAACATCGCTAGGAAGATAAACTAGCTCAGTCCCTGTTGTTTGCAAATCTTCCGTAGATTTCCTTAGAGTACTGTTCATTAAGGAAGGCGCCACAAATATTTTTTCAAGCTGTGCTTTAATCTTTTTCTTATTCTCCTCGCCTACAATACCTTGCAGACGATGCGGCTCTGCTTCTTCGACGATACGATAATAAATAGGCAACAAATAATGCTCTAAAATTTTCTCATCATCATGCTCTACCCCTTTAACTATCATGAGAAAAGCATTCAATAATGCTTTTGTTTCTTCGGTAAAAGTATAAGTTCCCTGACAAATGGTGGTTGTTAATAGCATTGCTGGGACCGCACTGTTCTTAATGAAATAGCTATAATGCTTTACAAGTTCTTTTAACAGAAAAAATAAAAAGCTTTTATTAAAACTAGCTTCCGCATTTTCTCTCATCCAATCAAAATGCAATTTAGACAGATGCTGTATAATGCTCGTTTCACCATTTTGACCTATTAAAGAAGCGTAAGTCACTTGCTTAAGAATAAGTTGCACTTGCCTCTCTTTTTCTGAAAGCGATAGCTTACAACTAGAAGAATATTGGCTTGAGTTAAACTCTAGTAATTTTTGTGTTCGAAGAGTAACTTTTGCTTTTATGGCGGTTCCATTGCCAGAGACTCCACTGTCTTGCGCCGGAAAAAATGTTGCTGTCGTAAACCCTCTCGAGATATCCCCATAGCCAGTAACAGTTCTCTCGCCTGCCATATTAAAATCTCCAAACACGAATTACTTATTACCAATAAATTTCCTTAAATCACTCACGCTCCTTCCTCCATTTCTTTGCAAAGAACAAAAACTTCCTCGTCTGTCATCCCCGCGCAGGCGGGGACTCATTTCTAAATGCGTTTTGCCATCAAAATTAAACGTCGATATTTCCAGCCAACAAAGCATTGGCTTCGATGAAGTCTCGGCGGGGTTCCACTTGGTCGCCCATTAAGGTTGTAAAGATTTCGTCTGCGGCGACGGCGTCTTCTACTTTCACTTGTAATAAACGACGGGTTGCTGGATCCATGGTGGTTTCCCATAATTGTTCTGGGTTCATTTCACCGAGACCTTTATAGCGTTGGATGTTTTGACCTTTTTTCGCTTCGGTCATCATCCATTCCATGGCTTCATCAATGTTTGTCACGACTACACGTTTATCTCCGCGCTCAATGGCGGCATCTTCTCCGATTAAATCTCGCACTTGATTACCGAAAAGAACAATTTTTCGGTAATCTTTACTGGCTAAGAGATCATATCCGATAGAATAAGAAACCTCGATTCCATGCATCACATGCGTGACTCGTGGTAAGTAGCGTTCAAAGGTAGCATCATAGACCGTACCAACTTGGTAACCCTCACCATTGGTTTGTTTACCTTTTAACTTAGCTTCTAACGCCTGACACCAAGCAGCAATACTACTTTCCACGGAAGCTTCATGCACGGGGTAAGCATCATGATACACCAGCTCTCTTAGCAACAAGGCAGGATAGGAAAGGCCTAAACGAGTTAAAACTGCATCCATTTGATAATATTCACGCATTAATGATTCCAATGGAACGCCGGTAATGGCCGGCGCACCCGCTCCTGGATGCAACACTGCTTTATCTACCGCTAATTGCAGCAAGTATGCATTTAATTCTTCATCGTCTTTAATGTATTGCTCTTGTTTACCACGCTTCACTTTGTATAACGGTGGTTGGCCAATGTAGATGTAACCACGCTCGATCAGTTCTGGCATTTGTCGATAAAAGAAGGTTAATAAGAGTGTACGAATATGTGAACCATCGACGTCGGCGTCAGTCATGATGATAATGCGATGGTAACGCAATTTATCTGGGTTATATTCATCTTTACCAATGCCACAACCTAAAGCAATGATCAAAGTTCCCACTTCTTGTGACGCGAGCATTTTGTCGTAACGTGCTTTTTCCACATTCAAGATTTTACCTTTCAGCGGTAAGATCGCTTGGGTTCGTCGATCACGACCTTGTTTTGCGGAACCACCCGCAGAATCCCCTTCCACTAAGAATAATTCGGATAAAGCAGGATCTTTTTCTTGGCAATCTGCTAATTTACCGGGTAATCCAGCAATATCTAACGCGCCTTTACGTCGCGTCATATCACGCGCTTTACGAGCAGCTTCACGGGCTCTAGCGGCATCAATCATTTTACCCACAATCACTTTCGCATATTTGGGGTTTTCTAAGAGAAAATCATTTAATCGCTCTGCCACTAAGGACTCTACAACGGGCTTCACTTCTGAAGAAACTAATTTATCTTTGGTTTGTGAAGAGAATTTAGGATCTTGTACTTTTACCGAGAGAACAGCGGTTAAACCTTCTCGCGCGTCATCGCCGGTGGTAGCAATCTTAAATTTTTTCGCTAACCCTTCGCTCTCGATATAAGTATTTAACGTTCTGGTTAAGGCTGCACGAAAACCCGCTAAATGGGAGCCACCATCCCGTTGTGGGATATTATTGGTATAACAGAAGATGTTTTCCTGAAAACCATCATTCCATTGCAATGCTAAGTCTACATACATACCATTTTTTTCTTCTGAAATGTAAAAAACCGCATCGTGAATCGGAGTTTTATTGCGATTTAAGTGTTCGACGAAGGAGCGAATCCCGCCTTCGTATTCAAAAACCTCTTTTCTACCGCCACGCTCATCGGTTAACTCAATGCGAACGCCTGGATTTAAGAAGGAAAGCTCACGTAACCGTTTTGCCAAGATATCATAATGGAAGACGGCGTTAGTGAAGGTCTCTTCACTAGGTTTAAAGGTGATTTCTGTTCCAGTTTTATCGGTATCACCAATTTTTTTCAAAGGCTCTTGTGGCACGCCTAGATGATACATTTGATAGTAAACGCCACCATCACGACGAATGGTGAGAGATAAAGTTTCTGACAGCGCATTAACTACAGAAACCCCCACCCCGTGCAAACCACCGGAGACTTTATAGGAGTTACTGTCAAATTTACCGCCGGCATGTAGCACGGTCATTACTACTTCTGCTGCGGAGCGATTTTCTTCGGCTAAGATATCCACGGGAATACCGCGGCCATTATCACGCACTGTAACTGAGTTATCTTCATGAATAATAACGAAAACTTGATTACAATAGCCGGCTAGAGATTCATCGATGGAGTTATCCACCACCTCAAATACCATATGGTGCAAGCCCGTGCCATCATCAGTATCACCAATATACATACCAGGCCGTTTACGAACGGCATCTAGCCCTTTTAATACTTGGATTTTCGTAGAGTCATAAGATGTTTCTGGATTATTCATATCATTTCCTAAATTAATCAGTCCGTCTAGTTATTTAACACGGAGAACTTTCGCCGTAAATTAGCAGATTTGTGCTCAAAACTTGCGGGTATTATATCACTTTTTTACCAATAATTCCGATCTTAAATTGTTGATACTTGCGTTCTTTGGTTGCTATAAGAGACAAAAAGTTGTAAATGCCGAATTCTGGGTAGATATATCCTAAAGAGTGCCTTCTCCCCTTGAGGGAGAAGGTGGCCGAAGGCCGGATGAGGGGTATCCAATTAGGTTAACTTCTATAAAGTATTTTCCCTGAGTTTGATCACCCCTCATCCGCCCGTTGGGCACCTTCTCCCTCAAGGGGAGAAGGCACTCTTCATATGAGTTATCAATAACTCTGACATTCATTCACTTTTTATCCTCCTGCACTCTTGCTTATGAAGACAACGCCAAAGCTTCCACCTCCTGTATCACACCATGTTCCACGTGGAACACTTTATTGGGCGCATTCTCCAAGATTGGCAGAAAAGGCTGTTCATCTAAGCCTGTTAACAGCACTTGAAAGCCCTGTTTCTGCAGAAAATCCATCACAATGCGCTGATGACGCTGATCCAGCTCTGCCGGAAGGTCATCAATCAAATATCCGCAGGTTTTACCCGCCAGCGTGCGCAATAAAGCCCCTTGCGCTAAGCGCAAAGCGAATAGTAAAAGCTTTTGCTGGCCTCGTGATAACGTCTCGTGGGCTTGATGCGCACCTAGCTTAATCAATAAATCGGCTCTATGCGGCCCATAGGTGGTATAACCTAACTCATAATCTCTTGCCAAGGATTGATGCAGCAATTCCTTTAAATCCCCCTTTTGCGCCCATCCCCGTTGGTAATGCAAGGAAACCGGCATATTAGGCAATAAATCCCTTAAAATCCCCTCAAACGCTTGCTGATAAGCCTGTAAATACCCCTGTCTCAGCCCGTCAATAGCTTCTGAAACCGCTATAAACTCTTGATCCCAAGCCTTTAAACTCATTTGGCTCGCTTGCTGCCGCAAACAACCATTCCTCTGTTTAAGAACCCGATTATACCGCTGCCACAACCCATAAAAAGATTGTTCCACGTGGAACAATCCCCAATCGAGAAATTGTCGCCGGTATTTAGGCCCTAGCTCTAAAATTCGATAACTATCTGGATTTATTAATAAAAGAGGGTACTGACGGGTTAATTCAGCGGGGGTTGAAAGGTATTGAGGGCCCATTTTAAACCGCGCTTTCCCCTCCAGAGTCCGCTCAGTGGCAATCACCAAAGGTGGCTGCTGCTGTTTGTCTTCGGAAAGATGGCCTCGTACCACTAATCTTTCACATTCATGTCGAATAACCCGATTAATTTTCAGAGTACGAAAGGAGCGGCCGTGGGTTAATAGAAAAATAGACTCTAATAAACTAGTCTTCCCACTGCCATTTTTACCTAAAAACACATTGATCCGCGGCGAGATCGTTAAAGTTGCCGCGGTGATATTTCTAAAATTAGAGATGTCTAACGCAGTAATGATCATTGATTATCAAAGACGCATGGGCATAATGACATGCAGATTGCTTTCGTCCGTTACATCCTCAATCAATACGCTACCTCCATTGTATAAAAAGCTAATTTTGACGTCTTCGCCGCTCAGTGCGCTTAACGCTTCCTGCAAATAATGAGCGTTAAAGGCCATTGCTACGGGCTGCCCATCATAGATCAAAGTAATCGATTCTTCGGCGTGCTCTTGTTCCATATTGGAAATAATCAGCGTTAAGTTATTCGTTGATAATTCAAAGGAAACGCCTTTAAATTTCTCGGTGGATAACACCGAAACGCGCTGTAAAGCTTGCTGTAGTTTCTTCTTATTAGAGACTAAATGGTTATCGCATTTACGCGGCATAACTAACCGATAATCGGGATATTGGCCATCGATCAATTTTGACGTGAATTGAATGTTGTTAATGCTCACTTGTAAATGGTTGCGCGTGATTTTCAGCAGCAACATGCCTTCTTCATCCGCTAAAAGGCGAGTTAGTTCGCTGATGCCTTTTCGAGGCACAATGATTTTAGTAGCGGGCAAATCTTGCTCAGAAACCTCTTGTTCTGCATAGGCCATTCTATGACCATCAATGGTAACCACTCGCAAACGGTTACCAAAAAATTCGAAGAATGTACCATTTAGGTAATATCTAACATCCTGCTGCGCCATCGCGTATTGCGTATGTTGTAAAAGATAAAGTAATTTGCTCGAGGCAATTTGGCATTCTACTAAAGGCATTTCTTCTTCAATGACAGGAAAATCCTCTGGGCTCAAACTGAGTAATTTAAACTTACTAGAACCCGAAACGATGGTAACATCCTGTTTATTATTAATAATTTCTATTTCTGCATTGTCTGGTAAGCTGCGACAAATATCCACGAGCTTGCGTCCTGGCACGGTAAATTGCGCTTCAGCTAACTGTTCTAAGGTAATAAAGGTACACAACTCTAATTCCGTGTCCGTTCCGGTCAACCGTAACAACCCTGGTTCCTGTTGAAAAAGGACAGTTGATAAAATTGGTAAATTTTGTTTTCGTTCCACGACCCCACTGACTTGTTGCAATGGTTGCAATAATTGTTCCCTCGTTAATTTTATGGCCATGAAACCTCCTTTAAGTCGTTAAAATTCGAATCAAGTTTTTATAATCTTCAGTAATATCTGCATTTGATTCGAGTAATTCTTTAATTTTCCGGCATGCGTGTAAAACCGTTGTGTGATCTCGGCCACCAAATGCTTCTCCAATTTCCGGCAAGCTATGATTAGTTAATTCCTTCGCCAAAGCCATGGCCATTTGCCGCGGTCTTGCTACTGAACGATTGCGTCGTTGTGACAACATATCGGAAACCTTGATTTTGTAATATTCCGCTGTGGTTTTAATAATGTTATCCACAGTGACCAACTTGTCTTGTAACGATAATAAATCCTTCAAGGATTCTTTCACAAAATCGAGAGTAATGGGTTGACCGGTAAAACGTGCGTTGGCAATCACGCGTTTCAATGCGCCCTCCAACTCTCGCACGTTAGAGCGGATGCGTTTGCCAATAAAGAATGCTACCTCATAGGCAAGATCCAAGCCCGATTGTTGCGCTTTACTCATTAAAATCGCCACTCGAGTTTCTAACTCCGGCGGCTCCACCGCAACGGTTAAGCCCCAGCCCATGCGTGATTTCAATCGTTCCTCTAAGCCATTAATTTCCTTCGGATATCGATCGCTCGTTAAAATAATTTGCTGTTGTCGTTCAAATAGCGCATTAAAGGTGTGGAAAAACTCTTCCTGCGTACGATCTTTGCCCGCAAAAAATTGAATATCATCAATTAAAAGTGCATTTACTTGTCGATAAAACTGTTTAAACTCATTCATTTTGTTGGTTTGCAGCGCTTTAACCATTTCAGCAACGAAACGCTCTGAATGTAGGTACAGAACTTTTGCGTTAGGATTATTCATTAAAATCTGATTACCCACTGCGTGCATTAAGTGAGTTTTCCCCAAACCAACGCCACCGTAAATCAACAATGGATTATTAGGGCCGCCTGGCTCATTGCCTACTTGTTTAGCGGCAGCTAAGGCTAATTGGTTAGATTTACCCTCCACAAAATTATCAAAATTGAAGTTTCGATTAATATTACTTTGATAAGGAGAGGCCGCTGTCGTCGTACGAACTTCTACGGATACTGCGGGAGCATTAGCATCCTGCGATGAGGCCGTCGTTGCTGCATGTTCAGCCGGCGCACGTTGCTGTGCTGTTCCCCCTCCTTGCACTGAACCAATCTCGAAAACAACCTTCGGT
>JAGVJZ010000030.1 GCA_020050845.1 Gammaproteobacteria bacterium | reverse complement strand
CGGGAGCGGGAACGAAAGAAAATGGGAGCACCTCTTTCTTTCCCACTCCCGGATCATATAGACCATTCATCACGAGTCCAGTATCATACGCCATGCCTTATTCAAGAGAAGTTACCGATGCAAATATATCTTGGCAAAAATGCCTATTCCTCTTTTAGAAAAAAAAAATTATTGTCGAATTTACAAAAAAAACGACCTTTGCTTCGTTCTTTTTCTGCTAATTATGTCTATTTTCTCAATGCAGAAAATTCCTCCCTCGAAGATCAGACAAAATTTATCGAGGTAGTTGATCCCCAAGCTAAGTTATTGCAGCCAGAGGCTTTTAAAAATTGTATTTGGGTCACTCCTCGCTTTGGAACGATTTCACCTTGGGCTTCAAAGGCGTTGGATATTCTGCATGTGTGTGGCTTAGGTAATATTGCTGGCGTGGAGCGGGGGGTTCTTTTTCAATTAGAGGAACCGGAGTCTCCTGAATTCACGACAATTCTGCCTTTTCTTCATGACCGTATGACTCAAACCGTGAGTTATGACTTAGCTCAATTGACTGGATTATTTAGCCATAACACATCGACTCGATCATTAACCATTGATGTTTTAACCAAAGGGCAAAAAGCATTAGAAGCTGCAAATATCGAACATGGGTTGGCGTTGTCTACAAACGATGTTTCTTATCTTATCGAGCAATACCAACTTCTTGGGCGTAATCCTACAATCAGTGAATTAATGATGTTTGCTCAGATTAATTCAGAACATTGTCGACATAAAATTTTTAATGCTCAGTGGTCGATCGATGGTGAGCCGCAAAAGCGTAGTTTGTTTGGCATGATCCGTAATACTCATGAATTGATGTCGCATGATGTTTTATCGGCGTATGAAGATAATGCTGCAGTGCTAGCTGGTCATAGGGCTGAACATTTTTTTATCGAGCCGACGACTCATCATTATCAGTATCAAGTAGAACCACTTCATATCGTCATCAAGGTTGAGACCCATAATCATCCGACCGCTATTGCTCCCTTTGAAGGAGCTGCAACAGGTGCAGGTGGTGAGATTCGAGATGAGGGTGCTACTGGAACAGGCGCTAAGCCTAAAGCGGGTCTAGTTGGCTTTACCGTTTCAAATCTTCAAATACCGCTATTGCCACAACCTTGGGAAAAGTCCATTGGTTATCCCGACCACATCGCGACTGCACTTGATATTATGCTTCAGGCTCCGATTGGTGCGGCTTCATTTAATAATGAATTTGGACGCCCTAATCTTTTGGGCTACTTTCGAACGTTCGAAGTAATCAGCCACTATGATGGCAATCAGATTTTTGTTCGAGGTTACCATAAGCCAATTATGCTGGCAGGTGGGCTTGGACAAATCCGATCAGAGTCAGTAGCGAAAAAACTGTTACCGGTAGGAGCACAGTTGATTGTCTTAGGAGGCCCAGCCATGCTGATTGGGCTAGGGGGTGGCGCTGCTTCTTCGCTTTCGTCCGGCGCGAGTCATGAAGAGCTTGATTTTGCGTCTGTGCAACGGAGTAATCCAGAAATTCAACGACGCGCTCAAGAAGTTATTAATACTTGTTGGTCGATGGGTACCCAGAACCCGATTATTTCTATTCATGATGTTGGCGCTGGTGGCTTATCCAATGCGCTACCCGAATTAGTACATGATTCAAAACGAGGTGCTGTATTTAATCTGCGTGCTATTCATGCAGCAGATTCAAGTTTATCTGCGATGGCAATTTGGTGTAATGAGGCTCAAGAACGTTATGTGCTAGCTATAAATCCAGGTGATCTTGCTACCTTTGAAAAAATCGCTCAGCGAGAACGTTGTCCTTTTGCGGTGGTGGGAGAGGTCAACGACAGCCAAGTGCTCGAAGTGTTTGATGAACAATTTAATGAATTCCCTGTCCAAGTTCCGAGCCACCTACTTTTTGGTGCTGCAGCTAAGATGCAACGGAATATCAAAAATGACGAAGTCCCTTTTCCTTACAAACAATCAGATATCATTGCACCGCCTATTGATAAAGCGCGATATCATGGCATCTTGCCTTTGAACGAATTGGCGAAGCGTGTTCTACAGTTGCCGAGCGTCGCTGATAAAAGTTTCTTGATTACCATCGGCGATCGCAGCGTGACCGGATTGGTAGCGCGTGACCAAATGATTGGACCTTGGCAGGTGCCGGTTTCCGATGTGGCTGTTACCGCCACTAGTTTTACCAGTGAAACCGGCGAAGCGATGGCGCTTGGCGAGCGAACACCATTGGCATTATTAGATGCGGCTGCTTCAGCGCGTATGGCGGTAGGTGAAGCCATCACAAATATCGTTGCAGCGGATGTGGCTTCCCTATCAGATATAAAGCTATCAGCCAATTGGATGTCGGCAATCAACTATCCTGGTGAAGATGCAAATTTATATGAAGCTGTTCAGGCTGTTGCCATGGAACTTTGTCCAGAACTGGGTATCTGCATTCCAGTAGGCAAAGATTCGTTATCAATGCAGATGAAATGGCAGGCAGAGGATTTCAATTACCAAGTTTGTGCTCCTTTGTCATTAATCATTTCTGCTTTTGCACCGGTATCTGACATCAGAAAAACATTAACGCCTGAATTGAAAAACAGCCCCTCTCGTTTGTTGCTTCTCGACTTGGGTCGAGGTAAGAACAGAATGGGTGGTTCGGCTGTTGGCCAGGTTACGCAACAGTTAGGGGACGTGCCACCTGATCTAGATGATTCGACGTTACTCAAAAGTTTTTTTAGGGTTATGCAACAATTGCGTAATGAACAACTAGTGCTTGCCTATCACGATCGTTCAGACGGAGGATTGTTTGCAACAATTTGTGAAATGAGTTTTGCTGCTCATCTGGGTGTTTCATTAGAAATGAAACCGCTTGGTGAGGACTATATCTCAGCGCTTTTTAATGAAGAATTAGGTGCTGTGCTGCAATATCCAATTACAAATGAAAGTGAATTACTAAAGGTATTGAAAGACAACGGTCTTGAAGATTGTTCGTATATAATTGGTGAGCTCAATGACAACGACAAAATTGAAATCAATTGGGATGGAAATATCTTACTTGATGAACCTCGAATTTTTTTACACCGCTTGTGGTCACAAACGAGTTACCATTTGCAATCCTTACGTGATAATCCACTTTGTGCTCAACAAGAATACGATGCACTTTTAGACACAAATAATCCGGGTTTAAATGCTCAACTTAGTTTTGAAACTCCAGTCGCCTTTCCAGCAGTGTTAACTGCACAACCTAAAATTGCCATCTTAAGAGAGCAGGGTGTTAATGGCCATTATGAAATGGCAGCTGCATTTGAGCGCGTTGGATTTTTACCTGTTGATGTTCACATGAGTGATATTTTAAATCAGAAAATCAATCTCGAAGAATTTCAGGGACTGGTTGCATGTGGTGGTTTCTCTTATGGAGATGTCCTAGGAGCAGGAAGGGGATGGGCGAATTCAATTTTATTTAATCCAGAAGCCCGGGACCAATTTTTGAAATTTTTTAATATGAATGACAAATTTGTGTTAGGTGTTTGCAACGGTTGTCAAATGTTGTCGCAGTTGCAATCTTTAATTCCAGGCTCAGACCACTGGCCCACTTTTGCGCGTAATCAATCGGAGCAATTTGAGGCAAGATTAAGCTTAGTGAAGGTGCGGCAGTCGCCCTCTATTTTCTTTCAGGAGATGGAAGATTCTGTTATTCCAATCATCGTTTCTCACGGAGAGGGTCAAGCTTGCTTCAAAAATCATGAGGACCAAAACTTATTGCTCGAGGATAATTTGGTGCCACTGCAATATGTAAACAACTATGGTGATATCACCGATCAGTATCCAGCGAATCCTAATGGCAGTGTTCAAGGTATTACGGCCTTAACGAATCAAGATGGTCGAGTCACGTTGATGATGCCTCATCCCGAACGAGGATTTCGCACAGTGCAATTTTCTTGGTATCCGGCAGATTGGCATCCTGAATATTCTCCTTGGATTAAGATGTTCGCGAATGCTAGGAAATGGCTGGAGTAATTGCACTCTTCTACGTTCGTACCCGTGCCCGAATTCTTTTTTCGGGCACGGGTAACGAAGAAGGGGCATTTTTTAGAATAAAAAAAACCTCTCCACGCTTGCGCGAGGAGAGGTTTTTTTTTGAATCTTTTAAAGATTTCGAGTATTAGTTTTCTTCTTCACGCGTGGTTTGTTTGCGTGCGAAGTTGACACGAACTGTTCTACCCTGCAGTTCTTTACCATTCATATCAAGAGCTTCTTTAGCCTGATCTGGTGTGATAAAAGTCACAAAACCAAAACCCTTAGAACGCCCAGATTCCCGGTCTTTGATGATTTTTGCATCGGATATTTCGCCATAGGTCGAGAAGGCTGAGATAAGGTCTTGAGTTTCAAGGCCGTAAGCAAGGTTGCTTACAAAGATAGTTGTTTGAGACATAAAAGCTCCTGGTCAAAATAAGGAAAAATTTGGCGCGAACTAATAGGAGAACACGCCATTGGCAGATAGTAGTCTAATTTTAAAGCCCAATCAATAGCATATGCCTGGTTCTTAGTTATTCCTGTCGAAGATCTGGTCGATAACCACGCTCACACATTACCTCGCCAAGAACCATAAGTGGCAATGCAAATACACTGGTTGGTCTGGAAACAAAAGAAGGTTGTTGTCCCTCGATAATGTAACCCAAAATCTGCAAAATCCAGCCAGCTGCAAATAAAATGCTGAAAATAAAGAATGAAATCCAATAAGCGGATAGTAAATTTGCCAAAAATACGAATGGTAAGAGCATCGCAGCAAATAACAATGCAATCTGTGCGTCTAACCGAAAATAATAAAAAACCAATGCAGCATAAACCAACCAAGAACTATGAATGTCAAACAATCCAGGCATGCTGATATGAATCCAACTAAAAAATTGGATCGTCGCAAATAGGACCAACGGCACGCCGACAAGATGTAATAGTTTATTAAGTTGATGACGATGAGATTCGGAATAGATGTCAAGTAAGGTAGTAAAATTCATTCTAATCTCCCTGAAACCAGCAAAGATGTTATTATGCAGTAACTTCTGATTTATAACGAGCCAATTTTAAACTTAATGCTATACCCATTCCACCTCAAGAGGTGAGGTTTTAACAGCCAGCTTGCAAGAAGTTGAAACTATCTGATTGAGCAAAAGCGCAGGAATAGTTGTTCTATTTCGAGTTTTTGCGATTGAAGATCGTTTCAAATTCGCCGCAAGATGGCTGTTAAAACCTCACCTCTTGAGGTGGAATGGGTATATAACCAACGGAGATTTCCTATGACCTTTAGCGGCAATTTCCCTCAGACACGAATGCGGCGCTTAAGAACAAATCCTAAACTTCAAGACTTAGTAAGAGAAACACACTTATCTGTAAATGATTTGGTGCAACCGCTTTTTATTCGTGAAGGAAAAGGAGAGAAAAAACCGATTGCTTCGATGCCAGGTCAGTTTCAACTCACTGTCGATCATCTTGTGGAAGAAGTTAAAGAATTATCAGCGCTAGGTGTGCGCGGTGTCATTCTGTTTGGTATACCAGAAACTAAAGATGCTACGGGAAGTTCTGGGAGTCTTGATTCTGGTATCATTGCAACTGCCATACGCAAAATTAAACAAGCTGCGCCTGATCTTTTGATCATCTCCGATATTTGTCTGTGTGAGTATACCGATCACGGTCATTGTGGCGTAATCGCGGAGCATCATCATGGCTATGAAATTGATAACGATGCGACCTTAAAAATTTTAGCTGAACAAGCAGTAAGTCATGTCAGAGCGGGCGCAGATATTGTGGCACCAAGTGGCATGATGGATGGCATGGTACAAGCCATTCGAAAAGGCTTGGATCAAGCTGGTTTTATTACAACTCCGATTTTAAGTTATGCCATTAAATATTGTTCATCGCTCTATGGTCCGTTTCGAGAAGCAGCGGAAGGTGCTCCTCAGTTCGGCGATCGTCGTAGTTATCAGATGGATCCTGCTAATGGTCAAGAAGCACTGCGCGAAGCGCTACTAGATCTGCAAGAAGGAGCGGATATGTTGATGGTAAAACCAGCTTCTATCTACCTAGATGTTATTTATCAGATTAAAGAAAAATTTCCTGGTGTCCCCTTAGGTGCTTATCATGTCAGTGGTGAATTTGCCATGATTAAAGCAGCTGCGCAGAACGGCTGGTTGGACGAACAAAAAGTCACCCTCGAGATTTTAACGAGTATCAAACGAGCCGGTGCTGATTTTATAATTACCTATTTCACCAAAGACGTTGTTCGCTGGTTGCAACAAAAATGAGTAAAGTTAAAACGATTTACACTTGTCAAAGTTGCGGTGTGCAAGCACCAAAATGGGCTGGCCAATGTGGTGATTGTGGCAGTTGGAATTCCTATGTTGAAGATGTGATCTCAACGTCACGTAATCAACGTTTTCAAGGCTATGCCACCGGCACGAGTGCGCAGGCGACGTTGCTGTCAGACGTAGAGTTAACTGATTTGGCGCGCATTAGTACTCAACTTGCAGAGTTTGATTTAGTTTTAGGGGGCGGTTTAGTTTCGGGATCGGTCATTTTGATCGGCGGAGATCCTGGCATCGGTAAATCTACTTTGCTCTTACAGACTCTGTGTCAATTAAGTCAAAATCATTCCTGTTTATATGTCACTGGCGAAGAATCTTTACAGCAGGTTACCTTGCGTGCCAGACGACTTAACTTACCCCAAACCAGTTTACGATTACTGGCTGAAACACAAGTTGAAAGTATTATTCATACCGCAAATCAACACAAACCCCAAGTCGTAGTGATCGATTCGATTCAAACAATTTATACCGAAACTTTGCAATCTGCTCCCGGTGGTGTCTCACAAGTGCGGGAAAGTGCCGCGCAATTAGTTCGTTATGCTAAACAAACTGGCACTATTTTGTTTTTGGTGGGTCATGTAACCAAAGAAGGTACTTTGGCGGGGCCACGCGTCCTAGAACACATGGTGGATACCGTATTATATTTCGAAGGTGAAACCGATAATAGATATCGTATTATTCGCGCTGTTAAAAATCGTTTTGGTGCAGTAAATGAACTTGGTGTTTTTGCCATGACCGATAAAGGTTTGCGTCAGGTCAACAATCCTTCCGCTATTTTTTTATCGCATTATCAACAAGAAGTTTCTGGCAGTTCAGTGATGGTAACTTGGGAAGGAACACGACCACTTTTAGTCGAAGTGCAAGCTTTAGTGGATGAAAGCCATTTAGGAAACCCAAGACGCGTGACGGTAGGATTAGAACACAATCGCCTAGCAATGTTATTGGCAGTATTGCATCGACATGGTGATGTTGCGACCTACACACATGACGTTTTTGTGAATGTCGTTGGTGGCGTTAAAGTGACTGAAACTGCGGTTGATCTTGCTTTACTGTTAGCCATACTTTCAAGCTTGAAAAATCGTCCGTTACCGAATGAATTAATTGTTTTTGGTGAGGTTGGTTTGGCTGGTGAAATTAGGCCAGTTCAAAGTGGTCAAGAAAGACTGCGTGAAGCAGCTAAACATGGTTTCAAAACAGCTATCGTTCCTGCTGCGAATGCCCCTAAAAATCCGATTCCAAATTTGCAAATTATTCCCGTTGATCATCTGCGTAAAGCGTTGGAGGTTTGGTAGTAGGGAATCACTCCCTGCGCAGGCGCATAGGTGTCAACTTAAGTTTTCTCCCTTCTCCCACTTGTGGGAGAAGGTGGCGCAAGGCCGGATGAGGGAAAAAAAGCTTATGAAAAGTTAACTAGTCGCACACCAAGTAGGTCCTTTAGTTGGAGGCTTTGGTACTATAAAAGTGTAACGCTGCTCAACTTCTTTACGTGCTTGATCATCCCACTTCTTAAAAAATAGACTTTTATTTGCAGCTGTTCCCCAATTTAACTCACCTTTCTTGGTAGGCCTAATAGTTGCTAATAAAAATAGACAAACGTCAGCCACACACCGTGGGCTTCTTAAAGTGCTGCCAGCTACTAAAGAAAGAATAAGGATTAAGATATCATTTGGAAAGGAACATAGTGGTTGTGAAGACCTACCACCCTTTGCTATCTCAATAACCTGTTCAATAAATCGTAATTCGTTGGCTTTCTTGTTTAGCGAGATGGCGAATTGAACAGAAGTCTCTTTTTCCTGTGAAATTAAATTACTAGAGATATTTAAATAAGTAAGACTGTTATTACATGCTAACGCCTGTGCGCCTTCGTCTTCGATTCTGTTGCTGTTGGCATCAAGACTCACGAGAGTCTTATTTTTCGAAAATGCCCATGCTCCATAATCTCTAATCTGATTGCCACTAACACACAATTTCGTCAGGGTGGTATTACTAGCTAAAGCCATTGCCCCTTCATCTACTATTTCAGTTGCAAAGACAGAAAGGTCCCTTAAATTAGTATTAGTAGCTAAAAACTTGACCCCCGCGTTTTGGATAGGATTCGTACCAATATGAAGGGAGGTAAGGTTGGTATTCTTAGCAAGAGCCAATGCTCCTTCTTTCCTAATTTGATTATGACTAACATCGAGATAGGTGAGGCGAAGAGCAGTGGCTAAAATTTTGGCCCCTGGATCGTTAATTGAACAACACATTATTATAAGTTTGGTTAAACTAGGATGGTTAGCTAACGCTGCGATTCCCTCAGTAGTAATCTTTTTGTTAAATCCGATATCAAGTGTTGTGAGGTGGGTGTTTTGCGCTAAGATCAAAGTCTCTTGATCATTAATATCACAACGTGAAATACACAAAAATTTTACGCGACACAGGTTAGCTAGAGCTTGGACCGCTTCAATATCTAGGTGGTTGTCACCGACATTAAGAGACGTGAGAGAGGTAAAACTTGCAACTACCCTAACTCCTGAAGGCGCAACATCATTACTGGCAATATTTAAAGATCTTAAGGTGGGATGGTTTGCGAAAGCGATGGCTCCTTCTGTACCAATTCTATTGCCGCCGAGGTCAATAAAAACTAGGTGAGGGATAGCCGCCAACGACTTTGCACCCTTTTCCCCGAGTTGATTATGGCTGACAGAAAGAGAGGTAATAAAGGTGTTTGTTCTAAGTGCCTCAAATATAGCGACATCCGCATCTTCAACTTCGTGGGATTCTAAGTTTAAGTGGGACAAAGTGGTAATATTTTGAATATGTTTTTCGATCGAATCTTTTAACATGACTTGGACTCTTATTTTTTAATTAGTTTAGATTACATGTTAAGTGAAAAATTTGTTTCAGAAATAATTGTACTGGATTTCACGGCTCCAACTATTTCTGGTTGAGTATCACGACTTCTAACATCTATAAGCTCTTGTTCATTCCACATTTTGAAGAAGGTACTTTTATGACGGTTTGAATTCCAGTTTAATTGACCTTGAGCCGATGGTCTAATTGTAGCTAGCAAAAATAAACAGGTTTGAGCAATCTGTTTATCTGAACGCAGATTAGTTCCAGCTATATAGAGAAAAATAATGATCACTATATCATTTGGTATGAGCCGCCATGGAGAAGTTTGTGAAATTCTACAACCTTTTGCAATCTCAATGATTTGCTCAATTAATCGTAATTCTTTGACTTTTTTGTTTAAATGAGTGCAACGGGTAATTAGTTCTGTAGTTTCTCTTTTAATCTGACTGTTATGGGTAGATAAAGAAAGAAAAAAGAGCTGCCTATTTTGAACAAATAATTTTGCCCCCTCATCATTGATACCATTACCAGAAAGGTGGAGACGAGTTAGGCAGGTATTTTTGGCAAGGGCCATCCCACCCTCATTAGTGATGATGTTGTTGCCCAGATCAAGGTGTGTTAGACAGGTACTATTTGCTAAAGCTTTGGCGCCAACATTACCGATGTAATTTCCTGCAATCAAAAGAACTTTGAGATTGTTAAGAGTAGCTAAAGCTTGGGCTCCTGCGTCCCTAATTACATTACCGGAGACATCAAGTCTAGTGAGATTACTATTTGTAGCTAGTGCTAACGCTCCTGAATCTTCGATCTCATTTGTTTGAATAGAGAGTGACGTAAGACTTCCCATTGTAGCTAAAATTTGCGCTGCACTTGCTTTAAGCATGCTACTGCCAACATTAAGAGTTGTTAGTTGCGAATTATTCGCCAGCATTTTAATTCCATCCGATGTAAATAAATTTTCGTAGAGATAAAGTCTACAAAGTTGGGTGTTTTTTGCGAGTGCTCTTATGCCTTCATCAGTAATCATGTTACCACCTATTTCTAGATGAGTAAGGCAGGGATGATCAGCAACAATTTTTGATCCTGCATCCTTAAGAAAGTTGTGACTAATATCCAAAGAAGTGAGTTGAGTATGTTGAGATAAAGTTCGTACTCCTTGTTCTGAGACACGATTACTTGTGAGTGTCATGCTCGTGAGATTTGTATTGTTAAGTAAACGGATAAATCCGTCATCATTTATTTTACAATCACAAGCGATAAGGGTACTAAAATTGCCTTGACCTAATCCTAGCGCAATTGCATCTGTGACGGTGCTATAAGTGATATTCAACGAGCTAAGTCGAGTATTAGTTTGAAGAGCCGCTACTAGAGATGTCATCTCAGTCTCGTTCAATTTCTGAATGTCGACAGACGTTAACTGAACTTCGTTGCTCTTAACTTGTGCGATAATTTCTAAATTACTTTTCGACACTACATACCTCTTATACTATTTGTCTTTCTCACACTTTTTGTCATTCCCGCGAAAGCGGGAATCCATACTTCTAGCTACACATAACATAGATTCCCGCTTTCGCAGGAATGACAAAAAGCACGGGAATAACAAAAGGCAATAGCAGGCTAAAAGTGTTTACATGCTCGGGGCCAGGTGTTTATCTAAAGATGTTGCACCTGCCGTTTCTATTTGAGGAAAGCGACTTCTAACCTCTTTAAGTTTTTGCACATCCCACACTTTAAAAAATGTACTTTTTTGGCTGTTGGAATTCCAATTTAATTGACCTTCAGAAGAGGTTCTAATTGTGGTGAGCAAAAACAAACATGTTTTCGTAATCGTTTCGCGTGGACTTAAATTAGTTCCCGCTAAATAAAGAAGAATAATAAGCACTACATCACTTGGTAGCAGTCGCCAGTGTGATTGTTGTGATTGTCTACAACCTTTTGCAATCTCAACAACTTGTTCAATAAATCGTAATTCATTAGCTTTTTTATTTAAATGCGTGATATGCAGAATTTGTTGTGTTCTTTCCTTCGTTATCTTGCTACTTTTTAGAAAAAGACAAGTAAGGTGTCTATTCTCAACAAATGCTTGTGCTCCTTCCTCTTCAATTTCATTCTCATAAAGCGCAAGACTAGTCAGCGTCGTATTTCTAGCGAGAGCTTTAGCGCCAGCACGAGCAACGCAGTTACTATTAAGATTAAGATCGGTCAGCGAAGAATTTTTTGCTAAAGCTATAGCTTCTGGATCTTCGATCAGATTGGTAGAAAGAGAAAGTAGGGTTAAATTGGTACTGTTCGCTAAAGAGTTAGCTCCTAAACCGTCTACTTGATTATTATCAAGGTGCAAGGAAGTTAGAGAGGTACTTTGTGCTAGAAGATGTGCTCCATATCCATTCATTTCATTGGAATCAACCAAAAGCGTGGTCAATCGTGCCATTGCAGCTAATGCTCTTGCTCCCACAGCTGTTATTTTGTTGCGCCCAATATTGAGAGTAGTCAGACTCGTATTGTATGCAAATGCTAGAACTCCTTCAGCTTGAATATTATTTTCACGCAGATGAAGTTTAGTAAGGCCAGTATTGCTAGCTAAAGCTCTAACTCCATCGGATGTAATCAGATTTTCGCTCGCGTGAAGGGTGCGAAGTCGAGTGTTGGTAGCAAGAGCGATGATGCCGTCATCTGTTATGGCATTGGCAGATACCTCTAAGTGAGTTAGCGATGGATGACCGGCTAAAATTTTTGCTCCCGCATCTTTAAGAAAATTGCGGTTGATATCCAAAATAGTGAGCTGTGAGAATGAAGCTAAAGTTTCGACCCCCAGAGCTGAGATTCGGTTATGCTCAATTACTAGGTTGGTAAGATTAGGATTAGCTAGCACATAAATTAGGCTTCGATCACCTAGTTTATTGCCCGAAATAATAAGTGAACGGATATTGGCTCTGCCTAATCCTTCTACTTCGGCGTCGGTGAAGTTATTAAATACGAGATTTAAAGTTTTGAGGTTGGTATTCGTTTCAAGAACTTTTATTAAAGCTGATTTTTGAGCTTCATCCAGTTTATGTAGATATGCAGAACTTAAAGAAGGAGTGTTGTTCCCAATTTGTTCGATTATCTCTGTATTATCTAGAGCCATAAGTAGTCTTACCTGCATGAAATCCGCTATAACAGTAAATTTATCATTTTTGACTATTATCTTAAAGTATTTTATTCAACTTTAATTTAATGCTGGGTTTGGTCAAGTCATATACAGGTTACGGTTTTTTGCATACTTCTGAAATTAACCTATAATGCTTCTCTACCCCCCCAAGGAGTTACCTATGCTGCAGAATGATCTTTCAATTTCGGAATATGACAGTGAATTATGGAATGCCATTGAAGCAGAAGCACACCGTCAAGAGCAGCATGTAGAACTGATTGCCTCCGAAAATTACGCTAGTATGAGGGTACTTCAAGCCCAAGGTTCAGTCCTAACCAATAAGTATGCCGAAGGTTATCCCGGGAAACGCTACTATGGTGGCTGTGAATATGTCGATGTGGTCGAACAACTTGCCATTGATCGTGCTAAGGAATTGTTCGAAGCTGATTATGCTAACGTCCAACCGCATTCCGGTTCGCAAGCTAATGCAGCGGCGTATATGGCGTTATGTAATCCTGGTGATACTTTATTGGGGATGAGCCTGGCTCATGGTGGCCATCTAACTCACGGTGCCAAGGTTAATTTTTCAGGTCGTATTTATAATTCAGTGACTTATGGCTTAAATTCCTCTGGAATTATCGACTATGACGAGGTGAGACGCTTAGCCCTCGATCACTCACCTAAAATTATTATCGCGGGTTTTTCAGCTTATTCTCAAATTGTAGATTGGGAACGGTTTCGCAAGATTGCCGATGAAGCGGGTGCATTTTTAGTGGCTGATATGGCTCATGTTGCCGGGTTAGTCGCTGCAGGGCTGTATCCTTCACCGGTGAATATTGCAGATGTGACCACAACAACCACCCATAAAACTCTACGCGGGCCACGTGGTGGCATGATACTGGCTAAGGCTAATCCAGAAATCGAAAAGAGATTAAACTCAGCAGTATTTCCAGGATTACAAGGTGGTCCATTGATGCATGTCATTGCAGCCAAAGCCGTGGCATTACGAGAAGCTTTATTACCTGAATTCAAAATTTACCAAGAACAAGTTCTGTCTAATGCGAAAATCATGGCGCAAACCTTCATGGAGCGTGGCTTTGACATCGTATCGGGTGGCACTGAAAATCATTTATTTTTACTTAGCCTCTTAAATAAAGAGATTACCGGTAAAGATGCAGAAGCTGCCCTTGGATTAGCGCATATCACAGTGAACAAAAACGCAGTTCCCAATGATACTCGGTCACCATTTATTACCAGTGGTTTACGAATTGGAACCCCAGCGGTCACAACCCGTGGCTTCACCGAACTGGAATGTTCTTTGCTAGCGCAATGGATTTCAGATATTCTGGAAGATATAGAGAATCAGCAGACAATTGCCGATGTGCGTCAGCAAGTTTCAGATCTATGTGAACGTTTTCCTGTCTATGTTTAACCTTATAATAAAATAAAAACACTGGTGATAAATGCATTGTCCATTTTGTAATACGCCTGATTCAAAAGTCATTGATTCACGCTTGGTCACTGAAAATAATCAGGTTCGTCGTCGTAGAGAATGTATTGATTGTAAAGAACGTTTTACCACTTATGAAACAGCTGAATTAGTCTTGCCGCGTATTATCAAAAATGATGGTCGACGCAGTCCTTTTGATGAAAATAAATTGCGTATTGGCATGTTAAAGGCTTTAGAAAAACGACCTGTAGGTGTCGAAGCTGTGGATACGGCGATCAGCCATATCATCCACAAATTGCGTACTACAGGCGAAAAAGAAGTTGATTCAAAATTTATTGGCGAACTGGTAATGCGTGAGCTTTTAACGATGGACCAAGTGGCTTATGTCCGTTTTGCATCGGTCTATCGAAGTTTTCAAGACATTAATGCCTTTATCAAAGAAATTGACCAGTTAGAAATTACCCAAGAAGAGATTGATGAATAAGCAAAAAAATTCCGAACGACATAGAGCGCGTGAATGCGCACTACAAGCTATTTATCAATGGCAATTTACTCAAGATTCACCGGCTGATATTGAGCTTCAATTCCACGAAGAGTACGATCTTTCTAAAGTTGACACAGAATATTTCAGCGAAATATTGCATCAAATCCCCAAAAAGTTGACCGAAATCGATAACACCATTGAAAAAGCGTTGGATCGACCATTTCATGATCTTAATCCAGTAGAATTAGCGGTGCTACGGATTGCTGTTTATGAATTATTGTATCGACAAGATATTCCTTATAAAGTGGTTATCAATGAAGCCCTCCAGATTACTAAAACCTTTGGAGCGCAAGAAGGATTTAAATATGTTAATGGTGTCTTGGACACATTAGCTAAGAATATTCGTGGCTTAGAGATTTCGTTACAGCAAAGTAAAGATTCTGCAAAAAAATCGGATTAAACAAGGCCAGTCATGCCACTAAATGAGTTTGACATTATAGCCACATACTTTAAAAGGCCTCATCTTCGAGATGACGTTGCGATAGGTAGTGGTGATGATTGCGCCGTGCTTTGTCCTCCTCCCGGAAAGCGTCTTTTAGTGACGGTCGATACTCTAAATGAAGGAGTACATTTTTTTCCTACTACTTCCCCGTTTGATATTGGTTATAAATCAATCGCCGTCAGTTTAAGCGATATTGCGGCAATGGGTGGCGAGCCACTCTGGGCAGCAGTAGCGCTGACCATACCTCTCCCTCACGCCGATTGGCTGGAAGATTTCTCCAAAGGACTGTATGCCTGTTTAGATCGATACCAGGTGGCACTGGTAGGCGGTAACCTGACGCGTGGTCCGCTCGCGGTAAGTACTCAATTACTGGGTGCTTGTGATCCAAAACATTATCTTACTCGTCATGGTGCAAGACCAGGGGACTTAATTTATGTGACCGGAACGTTAGGGGAGGGTGGACTTGCTTTAGCCTTCTTACAAAATCCAGAGCGATTCAAAAATATCAACGCCGGTCAACAAGAGCAGTTATTAAAACACTTATGGCAGCCTACTCCTCGTTTAGCTGAGGGAAAATTATTGAGTGATATTGCCACCGCTGCGATTGATATTTCTGATGGGCTCATTGCTGATTTACAACACATCCTTGAAGCTAGTGAGGTTGGGGGTGTCATTGACGTCAATGCCTTACCCGTTACAAAGCTCCTGCCAGAAAAAGCATCTGCGCTGACTTCAGGTGATGATTATGAACTGTGCTTTACGATAGCGCAGAAAGATCTAGACTCGCTGGCTGAGATCAGTCGAAAGACAGCCTGCCTTATGACCTGTATTGGTCGCATTGAAGAGGGCAGGGAGCTACGCGTTCTGGAGAATGGTGAATCATTACCCTTAACAGGTACGGGTTACCGACATTTTTAACTGAGTTACGAGGCATAATAAAAGTAACTCCACACAATATCGCGCTATGTCATTGAATAAATGCTAAAAGCCAAAAAAGCTCAAAAGTTATCAACAAAGTCTGTGGATAAGTTTGTGGAGAACAGGTCGAGATTGAACCTAAATCATTGTTCTAATTCGGCTATAACAAATTGAGTATTTTTTAAGCACGAAGTAAAAATATTTTATTTTCAATAAGTTATGAGCATAAATTCAACCACCAATCGAATAATGACTAATTAGAGAAGGATGTTAAATTTAAAGTTAGAATTGTGTATAAGTTATTTCAACCATACACAATTCTTAAGTTGTTTGGAGGTCTATAGGGTAGCAGTTCGAAGTAGTGAGTCTCTTTCTTCTGGGTCACGTCGGCCTGAAGCTTTATAAAATTCTAAATACGCAAGAGCTTCCTTTTGTGTCTCATTAGCTATTTTAGGTGGGTATTTAGTTTCAGCACGCCACTGATAAGGTTTTTCCGCTGCGGCTTTGAAAGCAGGAAAGAAACTTGAATAGCTCGTATAGTGAGCTGCAATATCGAGCGAATCATGGCGCGTATGCCAACCCTCATTAACGGACTTAGAATATTTTCTCTGTATTTCAAATAGCAATGATGCCGCTTCCCGTTCAGCAAGATTAACGTCATCCCAGGACATCCCCTTAACCTCTGAAACAGAAACTAGTGATTTTATTTTTCCTTCTGCCTCGGTAACCAATCTTTGAATTTCAGGTTTATCTTCTGCAACCTCTAGTGAACCTGAAAAAGTCATTGCGCCTCTGAACGGCAATTCGAAAAGGTAAGCCAATGGTGTGCAGCCTACTTGAGCCACACCTCTGATCACAGTAGTCAATCCTTCGATAAACCAACTAATGGGGTAAATTGCCTTTACGAAAAAAGGTGCGGTCATGGCTAACAAACAAATTGGTAATAGACATAAACTCAAGAGCAAAGCGAATGGTAAAATTGCAGTCCACAATGCCGCTGCAAGAAGGCTAAATACTAAGATCACGAGTCCTTTGGCAATGTTAATTACCCCATTTACGGGCTGGAGCAAATCGCGTTTAATTTTTCCAGACGATTGGTAGGGTTTAAAAGCTTCACTTAAAGCTTTGCCCATTTTTGCAAAATGATAGAGGGCTCCTAAGAATTGATGCTTTGGAAAAACATCGTAGTAGCCAACGTGCCCACGGGTCACAACAACACGATCCGCATTGGCGCCATCGTGATAATGATAGCCATCTTCAGTATACCCGGTTGGTGCATCTTGTATTTTTTTCCCAAGGCCCAAGACATCCCAAATAGAGTAATAAAGTCTGTTAATTTTTTTCATTTGCTCCGCCATTATTTTTTAGGTAAAAAATAATAATTCTATTTGCCATAAAGTGCAATTTGTATATTATGTACATGAGTCAGTAGACCATTATCCTGCGCAGTACTAGCGTGGCTACTGTGTCATTCCAGCTGCTCATAGGCTTCAACTTCAGGGTTATCCCTCATCCGGCCTTCGGCCACCTTCTCCCACAGTGGGAGAAGGGAAAAAATACTTAAGTTGATCCCTATGATGAGCTTGCGCTGGAATGGCAGTGGGGCTATTTGATATGAGTTGATTAACCGGAGTCTTCATGATGCATGCACCTAGCGAAGCAAAAACTACAAAGAAAACAACTGGCTGGAGTGAAGAAACACGTAATATTTTTCATCCAGGAGATATTATTACGGCCTTAAGATTAGATTTTGCCATCTATTCTCCTTCTGGATCCCTAGGGCTTGTGGAACTAGCTTGTCACTGCTCAGGTGAGGGACGCGAGTTCTGTCAGCCTCATATTTCTGACGATGGTATAGTTGAGGGTTTTTACGGCAATGTAAGGCCCCGTGCTGAAAAAGCGCAGTTATATTTAAAAGAGATGTTTCCCGAGATAGCAAGATTTGCAAAAGAACTAGCAAATAGAGATTTAAAAAAAATCTCTAAATCTCCAGAAAAAATGAAAGAATTGTATGCAGAAATTGAGTCAAAGTTTGGTAATAAAATTGAAGTTCCCGTTCCCAAGCTTGCCGTTGAAGAAAGGAAAAAAGCTGAAAAAGAGAAAAATCAGCAAAGAGTTTTCTTTGAACACCCTATTAGACGATTAGATGTTGCGGTGGTCGATCCTAGTAAAAGTGACCTGGCTAGTAGCCTTTCGACAAACCCATATAGTCAAGATCATTACCAAGTATTAAATGTCTTGCCGTCTGCAAGTACTGCGGATATAAAAACCGCATATAAACAACTTGCACTTAGATTTCATCCTGACAAGAACAGCAGTCCTGAGGCGCTCTCTAACTTTATAAAGATTGCAGCAGCTTTCGAAGTACTCGGTGATTCCCAAAAGAGACTTCGTTATGATCTACAAAAATATCGTCTTGGTTCCGCCTACTCAAAACCAAAAGCAATTTGCTTCTCTGATTCAAATTCAAACAGTAACGCACAACTAGACGAGCACGCGTTATTACTATGGTTCTTATTGTTTTCGTCTACTATCTTATATTGTCTGCCTGAACACTTTGAACGTTCGAGTAGAGCATCTAATTCTGAGGGCCTCCTAAATTTTGTGCGTTTACAAGCTATGAACCATGGAATCGAACCAAGAGACAACAATGAAAGAGGTGGCTTTTTTTACCGATCTTTAATGAACCTTACTATTTTTGTTGAATGGGTTTGTTCGACAACATTTTCACTTTTCCAAGGATCAATAATTAATAACGATTTCTCAAACGACGAAATGGACGAGAGTAGACCAGATAATTTTTTTCCAGCAGCAGAGCGTTTCATTCATGGCTCAGACCAAGACAGTGGCCCTGCGGCATTTGCCAGGGCACTGTCCGAACTTACGGATGAGGAAAGAGCATTATTAATACAAAATAATGTGCCAAGAACTGATTTTTTTGATTCTTCTGAGAAAAATGTTGTAAACAGAATCAAAAAGAGACTTGGTATGTCAGATGGTGATAAGTTAATTCGAATGCTTTTAACCAAAGAAGTGCCAATCAAAGATGTAGAATTCTATAGTGACTTCGGTGGCGATGATGGGTTTACTGGTATTTTGATACCAAAATCTTCCATTACAAATCTTTGGTCCTTTTTAAAGTCTCTAAAAGAGCTATCTGTTTCTATTGGTAGAAGACTATTGCCTGTTGCTGCAGATGGCGACTTTTTTAAGATCGATTTTTCAGATGATCTATATCAGGATTCAATATATTCTGAATCTGGTGGTGTATGGTATGAAAAGGAACACGGGTTATTCAAATTAACTTGAGGGATCTATGGAAAGGATACTTATCATCGATGCAGGGACGACCAGCGTTCGAGCAATGTTGTTTGATCTGCGTGGACAAGTGAAAGCGACAGAACAGCTAGAATTCACTCAAATTCTTCCCGAGCCTGGCTGGGTTGAGCACGATCCTGATGAAATTTGGACAGCTGTACGACTTTGTTGTCAAAAAGTTTTAACATACTCACCCGCTGCGATTATTGCGATCGGTATTACCAACCAACGCGAAACAACAGTCGTTTGGGATAAAACAACCGGTAAAAGTTTAGGTAATGCCATTGTTTGGCAAGATCGACGCACGGCACAGTTTTGTTTAGATCTACAAAAAGACCAGCACGAAGCACAGGTTCGTTACAAAACAGGCTTGTTATTAGATCCCTATTTCTCCGCAGCCAAAATTCATTGGATCTTAAACCACTATTCTGCGCAGTCCGAAGCACAGCAAGGGCAGTTATTATTTGGGACGATTGATAGCTATCTGTTGTGGCGCTTGACGGCAGGAAAAGTCCACGTCACCGATATCACCAATGCCTCAAGGACAATGTTATTTAACATTCGAGAAAAAAAATGGGATCTTGAATTACTGCAGCTGTTTGATATTCCCGAATCAATGCTTCCTGAAGTTAAGTCAAATTGTGCAGAATTTGGCTACACCACAAAAGAGTTATTTGGCGATGCTATCCCCATTGTAGCAATGGTTGGCGATCAACAATCCGCTTTGATTGGTCAAGGATGTGTGAATCCATTTGATTCCAAATGTACCATTGGTACAGGTTCTTTCTTGATGATCAATACCGGGGGAGAGCTCCAGAATGTAACGGATTTATTAAACACGATCGCTTATGAGGTGGACCATACAGTTTGCTATGCACTGGAGGGAAGTATTTTCTCTGCTGGGACAATTATTACGTGGTTGCAAGACCAACTAAAGATCATTAGTTCCTCATCAGAAACTGAACAACTCGCTGCGAATCTTAAAGATAACGGTGGTGTTTATCTGGTCCCAGCTTTTACCGGTTTAGGTGCACCTTATTGGGATCCGCAGGCACGGGCAGCAATATTTGGTTTAACCCGTGAGACTGAATGTGCGCATTTAGCTCGCGCTGGTTTAGAAGCGATTGCCTACCAGATTAAAGATCTAATACAACCCTTAGCGACAGTTTGCAAATTAGAATCATTAAAGCTCGATGGTGGGGTTACTGCGAATCGTTGGTTAATGCAATTTATCTCGAACTTGTTGCAAATCCCAATTCGAGTGAGCGCCAATAAAGAAGCGACCTCATTAGGAGCTGCCTATTTGACACTTCTGGCAACCGGTCATATTAAAAAGCTATCGGATGTGTCGGCTTTAGCCTCGATTGTGGAGACATTTAGGCCAAATATGGCTCCGAAAGAAGCTGAGAAGTTGTATCAACAATGGTTAATAGCGGTTGATCGGACACGAACGAGAGGTTAAGTATGAAGCTTATTTAAATCGATTTTCTCTTCCTACATATGTTTTTCATGTAACATATGCGTTATTGCTTCTGCTACCCATTGATTTAAGCTCAATCCATCTTCTTTTGCAGCAATAACTGCCTCACGATGTAGCTCAGGGTCAAGCCGAAGGTTAAATTTCCCTGAGAAGGGTTTGTCAGGATCTTCTCCACGCTCAGCGCAAAACTGCAAATAATCTTCTATAGAATCGATAAAAGCCTTTTTCAGCTCTTTTACACTCTTGCCCTGAAACGTAATGACGTCTCGTGTATTTATCACTTCACCATGGAAAATTTCAGCTTCATCATCAAATTCAACGTGAGCTATATAATTTTCATAAGTCATCATTTTTTTATACCTGCTTCAGTTAAGAATCGTCTCATAGATTTCAAAGCTCCCTTATCAGTTTCTTTTTTAGGGTGTGGTCTATGAAAAACTGCCCTGACACCATTTAAAGCTATCCGTACCCTTGAGCCGCGCCCTTCTGATATCTCAGCACCCAAAGCTAATAGCGTAGTTTCTATTTCTATCCAGATAACCCCAGATTTTATAGGGTTATGAAATATATCCTCCAAGACTTTTTTATGTTTGCTTTGAATCTTCATAATACAGTATAGTACTATTTTTTAGTACCATATTCAAGAGCTCGAAAATAGCAAATAAATCAATAAAATTGCATAATTTTATATATGTCCTTTTTTCAGTAATTAAAATAATTAGCAATATTTTTTTATAGCCGCAATAATAGTTTGAATAGCAAGGACATTCCTGTTTTCGTGTCGATAAATGAGGCAGATATTATCGTTAAAGATAGGTGAATCACTAACTGGATTTAATAATGTCGGGTAGGTTGATTTCACTACCCTTTCTGGCAAAATTCCAGCGCCGCAACCCTTAGCAGCCAGCGTTGCAATGATTTCAAGATTATTACAAGTTATCATTCGTTCGTAGGAAAGTTGTTTCGTCTTCAGCTGTTTCAAAATTGATTGAGATTGCAGTAATTCTGGGTCACAAATGAGAGGTGGATTTTTCATCTTTACCAGTTTTTTGTTTTGCCATAGCATAACTTTATCATTAAATAACTTATAAATAATTAAATCAGGGTGGCGCACTGGATTAACGACTATTGCAATATCGATATTCAAGCTAATCACTTCTTCAGTTATCTTTCGAGACAGATCATGTTTTAAGTGAATTTCTAATTTCGGATAATTGCGAATAAGCTGCGGCAGGAAAAATGGCAGGATGTATTTTCCTAGCGAAGGATGACAACCAAGTGTGTAGTAGCCTTGAATGTCTTTTTGAGATGCAAGGGTTTGAGTTTTCATGTCCTCCCATTGCTGCAGTAGTTGTCGCGTATGGTTTAATAATTGCTTCCCGGATTGCGTTAGATTAACCCCTCTTTTATGCCGAATTAATAAGATGGCACCTAAAATATCTTCAAGCCGTTTAATTGACAATGATAATGATGGTTGACTAATCCCCAGCCTTTCCGACGCTCGTGAAAGGTTTAGAGTATTCGCAACTTCTATAAAATAAGTTAAATCAGTGGAAGAAGGCAACATAAAAAGCTCTAAGCTATTATAAATTTAAACTATGACAAACATAGTTTTATTATATTTTACATATATCTACCTGGCAACTAAAATATTTTTAGCAAATACCAAGGGTGATATATGAAAAGTAGAATAAGAGAAGATATGATCCATGCTACAGTTGAACAAATTACATGTCTCCTGTTAGAAAACCGTAGAAAATTTCTTGATCAAGACCAGTGCAATTATGACCACTTTTGCGATTGTTCTATTTCATTAGAAAAGAAAGTTAAAAATTTCATTCAAGGGTACGATAAAATAATTTTTATTCTTCCTGCTTTTCCAGCCAAATCTACTAATGCTGAAAAAACAGCAGGATATTTGCCTGATTTTGGCGAAAAACTGTCTTTATATCACCTAAATAAAATATGTAATGAAATTAAATCAATTTACCCGCCTGGCGCACAAATTATTATTTGTTCAGATGGTAGAGTCTTTAATGACTTATTGAATATCAGTGATGAAAAAGTAACCGCATACATTCAGGACATTGCGCACATCATTAAATCACGGCAATTAACTAATCTATTAACTTATAATCTAGAAGATTTCTATCAGAAGGATTCCTACGACGAAATGCGTAGCGATTTGCAGCAGCATTTTGGCGATAGTATTGAAATCATTGCTAGTAATATTAAAGCACACGAAAAAGATCTCCGACTATTTAATGGTATACATCGATTTATCTATGAAGATTTACGATATACAAACACTTTGCTTTCTAAAAATAAATTAAGAATAGCTTCTAAAACAATAGCCTATCAGGTTATCCAGCGAAGTAATGCCTGGAGTAACTTAATTAGTAACACATTTAAAGGTGCTATTCGTTTATCAATACATCCTCAAATGTGCGGCTCAGAAAAATTTGGAATCATGCTACTGCAAAGCGATAACGTTTGGGTAACTCCTTGGCACTCGGTGGTTCTACAGATCGGCAACGATTATCGATTAGTAAAGCATAAAGTTGCTAAAGCCTTGGGTGCCAAACCCGTTTTCGTTAATGAACGTTTTTTCACTACCTTATACAAAGACTAACAACTGGTGGAGGATCGATACATGCTTAATCTATCAGAGTATAGCACTTTACCATTACAACCATTTGGTATATGCATCATGCCAATTGCTGTCAATACAAAATTATCACTAAGTAGAGACATCATTTTGTACTTAGTTAGAGCTCATAAAATCGTGCTATTTAGAGGATTTAACAGCTTTTCAAAAATTGAGTTTCGTCAATATGCAAATACTTTAGGGCAGCTTCTTGAATGGGAGTTCGGAGCAGTAATGGAGATGAAAGTAAGCGAGAATCCCAAGAACTATCTTTTCACTGAAGCCCATGTGCCTTTTCATTGGGATGGCGCATTTCACAAAGAGCCTCAGTATTTATTGTTCAATTGTATTGAACCACCACTACCTAATTCAGGTGGCGAGACCTTGTTTGCGGATACCGAATCGATTTGTAAAACTCTAGCTCTCGATCAACAAATGTTCTGGGGAAAATTAACACTTAAATATAAAACTGAAAAAATTGTTCATTATGGTGGCAATATCGAGGTTCCACTTATACAGCAACATCCCGATAAAGCGGTACCTATTTTGCGCTTTGCTGAACCTGTTGCTAAAGATCTATTAAATCCGGTAGAAGTCAGCGTTGTTGGATTTGATAGGCGAACTTCTGATGAGTTAATTTCGAATCTAGCGGCTCGCTGTTATGATCAACAATTTTGTTATGTGCATAGGTGGCAAGATGATGATTTATTACTTGCTGATAATTTTTCCTTGCTCCATGCTCGTAATGCTTTTGCGAAAATTTCTCCACGACATCTTCGTCGAATTCAAATATTAAATTAATCAAAATAAGAGGCTTTAAATGACGCAACCAAGTTTGATGGAAATGAAAATAAATAATACGCCTGAAGATTTCGCTCATTTGCTTCAAGATATGGGTAACATATTCTGGTGGCCAGCGGGAAATTTCTGGGTAATTACGGCCTATGATGTTGCAAAAGATATATTGACTAATCCAAATTTTAGCTGTGATCGAACACCATTTTTTGTAAGTCGTATGCCAAATCTGAATTTGGAATTAATACAAGATTTTTTTGCAGTTGTCAGCAAAATGATGGTCATGAGCGACTATCCAGAATTTACAAATCGAAGACGTATTTGTTACGATGGTTTTAGCAATCAAAGCTTAGATAAACTCGTGCCACTTATTAAAACAACTATTCAAAATCAGCTGGCTCGCTGTAAGAAAGTTAATCAAATTGAATTTGTTGCTGATTTTGCCAAAATGATTCCGTCAATTACTTTGGCTGAATTCTTTAGTATCCCAGGAAATGAAAGAGAAGATTTCTATTGCTGGTCCAATAATATGACTCAGTTTTTTGGTGGTGCATCTTCTTACACTAATGAGGATGGAGTAGAAGTTAATAATAGTGCATCTAAACTTAAAAATTACTTTCGAGGGTTAATCGAACAAAGAAAAAATTTGCCTCAAAATGATTTTTTATCAATCCTAATCCAGCACAAAGATGCTTTTGGGTTGAATGAGGAAGAAATAATTTCACAAGCAATTATGATGTTAGTTGCTGGTCAAGTGACAACTACTGATCAGATGTGTAATAACTTGTATACCTTGATGTGTCATCAAGAAGTAAAAGCTAAATTGTGGCAAGAGCCTGGCTACATTGATAACGCATTAGATGAACTTAATAGGCTTGATCCTGCGGTAACATTTATTTTTCGGGTTGCAAAAGAAGATGCTAAAGTTGGACTTGAAACAATCAAAGCAGGAGACGTGGTGTTTATTTCGACTCATGCGGTAAATCGCGATCCTAAACAATTTGATCATCCTGATGAATGCATTTTAACGCGAACAAATAATAAACAAATTAGCTATGGGTATGGTGGACATTATTGTCTAGGGGCTAAATTAGCTAAGCAAGAAATGAGGCTATGCTTTCTAGAATTAATACAGAATTTTCCAAAACTTTCCATTGATATAAATATTGCGCCAGTCAGAAAACATCATAGTTTAGCTTTTTCTGGGTTTGAGAGATTGGCGCTTAGTTTTTAATTTCGAGTATAAGAGGAAGAGGATCATGTTAATTACCAATCGTCTGATGTTGCGAACGTGGCAGGAAGAAGATTTGTTGCCATTTGCAGCATTAAATCAGGATGCTAGAGTGATGCAATATTTTCCAGAATGTTTAAATCTAGAGGGCACTCAAAAATTATTAAATTTAATTGCAGCTCACTACAGAAGTTATGGTTATGGATTATATGCTGTTACTCTAAAAGACACTAAAGAATTTATCGGTTATACCGGTATTTATAATCCTATTTTTAAGGCTCATTTTATTCCTAGTGTGAGCATTGGTTGGCGTTTGGCTGCTAAACATTGGGGCAATGGTTATGCTACTGAAGCTGCTGATGCTGTTTTGCATGAGGCGTTTAAGAGGCATGGCATTAAAGAGATTGTTGCATTTTGTTCTGCTAATAATCTTCCATCTAGAAGGATAATGGAAAAGCTTGGAATGATACATTCAGTTGCTGAAAATTTTATTCATCCTGATTTTGCGCATGCGAAGGGGTTGAGTGAATATGTTTTATATCGAGTTAGTGCCGATGATGGATGCTGATTATTTATAATCGATTTTCTCTTCTGTGTTTTTTATCTTCGTCACTCCATTCTTGTAGTTGCTTGTCTAGCTGAATCTTTGGATAGCGACTTTTAACCGCTACATAATCGTCACCTTCCCATTTTCTAAAAAATTTTGTTGGTGCAACAGCTTGGCTCCATTGTAATTGGCCTACTTTTGCCTCTCGAACTGTTTTGAGTAAGAACTGACTAACCTTCAAGATTTCTGTTGGTTTACGCAGGGTATTACTAGCAACGTAAGAAAGAATGATCATTAACAATTCTGTGGGCAAGAATCGGTGGCTAGATTGTTGTAAAGGTCGAGTCCCCTGAGCAATGACAATAGCGCTTTCGATGAATTGTAATTCTTTTGCTTTTCTATTAAGAATAATGGCTCGGTTCAGCTTATCCTCTGCATCATCTTCCGCCTTGTTATCCTCCAAACTAATAAAAAATAGGTTTGTATTCTGGGCCAATGCCTCAACCCCTTCGTTACCGATCCTATTTTGGTTGAGGTCAAGAGATATTAGATGAGTATTCTTAGCGAGTGCTTTAGCGCCTTCATCTTTGATTTGATTCTCGGGGAGTTTCAAAGTAGTAAGAGATGTATTGTTAGCTAGCGCCATAGCTCCCTTATCTCGGATGTGGTTGTTACCGGCACTAAGGGAGGTAAGTGAGGTGTTGGTATCAAAAGCTTTAATTCCCACGTCCTTGAGATGACAGTATTCAATATCAAGAGTTGTCAGAGATGTATTGTTTGCTAATTCCCTAGCTCCTACCACTCTGATGTCGTTGTAGCTGATATCCAGAGAAGTGAGATGAAGATCACCAGCTAACATCGTAGCTCCTACGACTCCGATTTTGCTACCCTTGATGCTGAGGGAAGTTAAGCTGCAATTCGTTGCTAAGGCCATTGCGCCTTCATCTCCAATTCTATTCCAAGAAAGATCAAGCAAAGTTAGGTGGGTATTTGCAGACAGAGCTTTGGCTCCTGGAGGTCCGATCTCATTTTTTTCAAGAAGAAGATCAGTGAGGCGAGTATTCATGGCTAGATCGATAGCTCCCTCGTCTCTAATATCGTTGCTTGAGATATCAAGAAAGGTAAGTTGAGAGTTGTTAGTGAATGCTTTTGCTCCCTGGGGGCCTAAGAAATTTTGTCTGATGTTTAGAGAAGTAAGATGCATATGGCCAGCTAGGACTATAGCTCCTTCGGCTGTAATTTTATTATTACTGATATCAAGACGCGTAAGGTAATTATTATTAGCTAAATAACGAACGCCATCATCTGTTATCTCATTGAGATAGATGTCGAGTCCAGTGACATGACTGTTATCAGCTACGGTCGCAGCTGCCCAATTTCCAACCCAGGTACAGCCGATATTAAGCGAAAGAAGGCTTGGCAGACTAGCTAGGCTCTTAGCGCTTACAGCAGTGAATTCATTAAAGCTAGCATTAAGGGAGGTGAGATTCGTCGCTGTTTGAAGTATAGGAATCAAAGTCATTACATCAGAATCATTGAGCTTTTCTTTCTGTAAATGCAGGCTATTAAGGCTTTTATTATTAATTAGACCTATTAACGAATTTCGTAAGAACTCTAACGGAAGCTTCAAGATTAAATCACTCTAAATTAATAGAATGAATAATAATATCACAGGTTTTTAGTAAAACAATGTTGTTGTTTTCCCTCATCCGGCCTTCGGCCACCTTCTCCCGCAAGTGGGAAAAGGGAAAAATGTTTTTTATGTGCCAGTGCCTACCGCAAGTTCTTCAGACTTATAAAGATCATACTGGCCACGAATAACACCCATGCGGGTGATGACTGCAAGATACAAAATTACGAGACTGAAGATTCCAATGACTAAGAAATCCCAGCCAAATGGTATGGCTCCGGTGCCGCCGAAAGATCCGAAGTAAGAGATCAAGACTAAGCCTGCGAAATAAGGTGTAATCCAGAAGACTGATCTGGCTCCTAATTGATCTTTGCTGATTTTGCCTCGGGCGTAGGCGACCATAAATAGTGATGCACCAATGACGATGGCAATCGCGAGTTTCCAAATCGTATCCCAGCCGGTCCAGTAACTAATTAAGTTGCAGAAGTAAAAGGCGATCGCGCATAAAAAATTGGCGGCTGGTAAGCGGAAATTTCGGGTTTCATTGGGGAGTTGTAAGCGAAGGCATAATAATGCAATGGGTCCCATCGCGTAAGCAATGACCATCGCGGAAACTAAGAAGCTCACCATCGCTTGCCAACCGGGTAGTGGCAGGAAGAGAAACATACCGATCACGAAGTTTAAAAAGATCGCATAAACTGGGAAATGCTCTTTGTTTAACTTCGAGAATAACTTAGGAATATAACCATTCTTGCTCATGCCGTATAAGATGCGGGCTGTTGAAGTAACAAAAATCAAACCGGCACCTAGTGGTGAAACAGCGGCATCAACGTAGAGGAGCTTAAGTAACCAAACTAATCCTAGACCCGCTGCGATACCGGCGAACGGTCCAACATCTCCGCTAAAGGCGACTTTGCTCCACCCAAATTGCAAGCTGGTAGCGGGTAACGCGCCGACAAAGGCGATTTGTAAACCAATATAAAGTAATAGACAGATGAAAATTGAGCCAACAATAGCGACAGGAATGGCAATACGTGAGTTCTTGGTTTCACCCGCGAGTTCTACTCCGTGTTTAAATCCTGTGAAGGCAAAGGCAATACCGCCTGCTGCCACAGCACTTAAGATCGCATGCGCAATCGCGTTGAATGAATGGACATCCGCGGTCATGAAATTCAAAGGTTGGAATTTTGTATGAATTAAACACAGGATCGTTAACAGAATGACGATGATCTTAAAGCTAAAAAGCAGCGCATTAAACCGTACTAATCCTTTAAAACTCGCAATGTTAACGATGCAAAGCATTAGCATAATGATCGTTGCCCACATCATTCCAAATGGCGTTAAGATCGGGATGCTATTTTGTAAGTGAATCAATGAAGGGAAATAAGTTGAGGCGTATTGCAGCACAGCTTGAACTTCAATCGGAGCCATGGTTAAAGAAGAAATCCAGGCAATCCAACTCATGATGAAACTTGCAAGGGCACCGTGGCTTAACTGTGGAAAGCGCGAACTACCTCCTGCTATCGGTAGAAATACTGACAATTCGGCGAATGTGAGAGCAATTAACATCGTAATTATGCCGCCGATCACCCAGGCATAAATCGCATAAGGACCTGCGATTCTTGCTGCATAGAGCGGCGCAAACAACCAAGCCGAACCCACCATCCCATTTATACTAATGAGAAGCAGATTCAACGGCGAGAATCGACGATGCAGATGCTGTTCCATTTGCGTTTTTCCTTAGATTCCTTCGTTAATTGCGTTTCTCTAAATGCGGAACATCTCTTTGAGTTGGGCCGGTATAGAGCTGTCGTGGTCTGCATAGCCGGCGGTTAGGGTCACCGATCATTTCATTCCAATGTGATATCCAGCCTATGGTTCGTGCTAACGCAAAAATCACGGTGAACATATTAGTAGGAATTCCCAATGCGCTGAGGGTGATTCCAGAATAGAAATCGACATTAGGATAGAGTTTTTTCTCGATGAAATAATCATCTTCTAACGCTATTTTTTCTAGTTTCATTGCTAATTTGAAAACGGGATTATCATGACCTTCGACTACTTTTAAGACTTCGTGGCAGGTCTCGCGCATGATTTTAGCGCGAGGATCATAGTTCTTATAAACACGATGTCCAAAGCCCATCAAACGGAAGGGATCATTTTTGTCTTTAGCCTTTTTAATATATTCATTGATTCGAGATTCATCTCCAATCTCTAAAAGCATATTTAAAGCAGCTTCATTAGCGCCACCGTGTGCAGGTCCCCACAGAGCGCCGATTCCCGCTGAAATACAGGCGAAAGGATTCGCACCTGTTGAGCCGGCCATACGGACTGTCGAGGTGGAAGCATTTTGCTCATGGTCAGCATGCAATATTAAAATTCGATCCATTGCCCTAACTAAGGTTGGATTGGGTTCATAACGTTCTGCCGGTGTTGCGAACATCATATGCATGAAATTTTCTGAATAATTCATATGATTTTGCGGATACATGTACGGTTGGCCTATGGAATACTTGTGACACATCGCTGCAATCGTTGGCATTTTTGAGATAAGACGATACGCGGAAGTCTCACGATCCTTAGGATTATTGATATCGAGAGAATCGTGATAAAAAGCAGATAAAGCTCCCACAACCCCGACCATAATCGCCATTGGGTGAGCATCTCGTCTAAAACCGTTTAGGAAATTAGAAAGTTGTGCGTGTACCATGGTGTGGTAAGTAATGGTGTGTTCAAATTGTTTCTTCTGTTCGGGATTAGGTAACTCGCCATTGAGTAGCAGGTAGCAAACTTCTAGGTAATTACATTTTTCAGCAAGTTGGTCGATCGGGTAGCCACGATATAAAAGAATGCCAGCATCACCGTCAATAAAAGTGATTTGAGACTCGCAGGAAGCGGTAGACATATAGCCAGGATCAAAAGTAAGAACATTCTCCTTGGCTAGTTGATTAATATCAACGACGTCAGGGCCCAAAGTGCCAGAGTAGATTGGGAGGTCTAGTTCTTTATTATCAATACTGAGTTTAGCTATTTTATCAGCCATTATAGCTCCTTGGGTTATAAGGGTCTTATTGTATCGTGGATATAGTGAAGGCTTCAATCCTAGAAACAAGTCGCGGGGCGACGTTTATTTTTATTGTGGTAAAAACCTGAACTCGTTATAATGCCCAGCGTTTGCCGCCAAGCAAAATTCATAAATTTTAAATGATTTTACAAGCGCGTATCATAAACATAAAATAGAGCTGGTGCGATGTTTTATCGTGGAAATTTCTAAATTCCGCTATGCATCATGATTGAATTGCTAATGTAATAAGGGATCTTAAACGTGAAAGATAAACGCCCTATTTATTTAGATGTAACTAAATACAGATATCCAAATACTGCAATTGTTTCGATATTGCATCGAGTCTCAGGAGTCATATTATTCCTTTATATTCCTTTTTTATTGTGTGCTTTGGATCGCTCAGTGTCATCTGGGGAAGAATTTCAAGGCTTAGTGCTCAGTCTTGATTTGCCCATCATGAAAATATTGGCCTGGGGGTTCTTAGCGGCATTGATCTTTCATTTGGTCGCAGGCATTCGCCATCTCTTGATGGATATGGGAATTGGTGAATCGCATCGAGGCGGTCGATTAGGAGCAAACATCGTATTCATTGTGTCTGCCTTATTAATTTTGGCTGCAGGGGTATGGTTATGGTAGATAACATCCTAAGTTTGAGCACTAAAGGTTTACGTGATTGGTTGATCCAACGTGTTACCGCTGTTTTGTTGATGCTTTATTCTTTTTTCATTCTCGGGTTCATTATTCTCCATCCCCAATTGCAATATGACGAATGGCAGATGTTATTTTCTTTCAATGCCGTCAAGATTTTTAGCTTCCTGGTACTTTTTTCGATGGTGTTGCACGCCTGGATAGGTATGTGGACAGTCTTTACGGATTACATTAAATGCTATGTAGTACGACTATTGTTGCAAGTGGCGATGATCATTCTATTTTTCTGGTGCCTAGTCTATGGCGCAATCGTTTTGTGGGGTGTTTAATCAATGGCTTTAGCAGAAATTGTTTTTGATGCAATCATCGTTGGTGGTGGTGGTGCTGGGCTGCGTGCTTCATTGCAGCTGGCACAATCTGGATTAAAAGTAGCGCTTATTTCGAAAGTGTTTCCCACTCGCTCTCATACCGTATCAGCGCAAGGTGGTATCAATGCTGCACTGGGTAATGATGGGGTAGACGATTGGCGTTGGCATATGTATGACACGATCATGGGCTCGGATTTCTTAGGGGATCAAGAAGCGATTGAGTATATGTGTCGACATGCTCCTGACACAGTGTACGAACTGGAACATATGGGCTTACCATTTTCTAGAAATAAACAAGGTAAAATTTATCAACGTGCTTTTGGTGGCCAAACCCTGAATTATGGTGGCGATCTAGCTCATCGAACCTGTGCGGCTGCAGATCGTACTGGTCATGCCATGCTTCATACGCTCTACCAGAAAAATCTCGAAGCCAAAACCAATTTTTATAGCGAATGGTATGCAATCGATCTTGTTAAAACTGAATCTAATGGTGTTGCTGGGGTTATCGCATTAAATATTGAAACCGGCGAAGTCGTATTTTTGAAATCTCGTGCCACTGTGTTAGCCACAGGTGGTGCCGGTAGAATTTTCTCTACCACGACTAATGCCTACACCAATACTGGTGATGGCTTAGGAATGGCCTTACGCGCAGGATTTCCGGTTCAAGACATGGAAATGTGGCAGTTTCATCCCACAGGTATTGCCGGTGTCGGTGTGTTGATCACAGAAGGTGCACGTGGCGAAGGTGGTTTTCTGGTCAATAAAGATGGTGAGCGCTTTATGGAACGGTATGCGCCACATCTTAAAGATCTGTCCTGTCGTGACGTTGTCGCTCGCTCTTCAATGATTGAAATTCGTGAAGGTCGAGGTGCAGGACCTCATAAAGACTATGTCTATTTGAAATTAAATCATCTCAGCGATGAAGTATTAAAAACACGATTGCCTGGTATTACTGAACTTGCCAGAACATTTGCCGGCGTTGATATTCGAAAAGATCCAATCCCAGTCGTCCCGACCTGTCATTATATGATGGGTGGTATTCCAACAAATATTCATGGTCAAGCGATTACCGTTGATGAAGCAGGTAACGATATGTTGATCGAAGGCTTGTATGCGGCAGGAGAATGTGCGTGTGTGTCAGTACATGGCGCTAACCGTTTAGGTGCGAATTCACTATTAGACATCGTAGTTTTTGGACGTGCTGTGGGTTTACATTTGGAAGATATTCTCAATGAGACTTATGACATGCCGCAGGTGAATGCGGCTGATATCGATGTCGCATTAAGACGTCTTAACCGTCTTGATGAAGCCCAAACCGGTAATCAAGTCCACGATGTCAAAATGGCGATGCAAAAAGTGATGCAAGAAGACTTTGGTGTGTTCCGAACCGGCGCTAATATGCAAGATGGTTTAAAACAGCTTAAAGATATTCAAGAACGTTCCAAACACACGATATTAGGCGACCATAGCAAAATCTTTAATACTGCTCGCATCGAAGCATTGGAATTAGATAATTTAATGGAAGTCGCGGTGGCCTCTGCGGTGCTTGCAAATAACCGCACTGAGAGTCGAGGCGCTCACTCACGTTTAGATTTTCCAGATCGTAATGATGAACAGTGGCTAAAACATAGTGTTTACTTTGCAGATGGTCGTATCGTTTATCGACCTGTTAATATGCGGCCTCATGATGTTGAGCCTTTCCCACCTCAAGAGAGAGAGCACTAAATGAAATTTTCGATTTACCGATATAATCCCGACACAGATAAAGAACCCTACATGCAGGACTATGAATTAGACCCTGCCAAGATTAAGGGTAAGATGATTTTGCATGCGCTTGAAGCATTAAAAGAACAGGATGCCACCTTAGGTTTCCGTCGATCCTGTGGCGAAGGAGTGTGTGGCTCTGACGGTATGAATATCAATGGTAAAAATCGTCTAGCCTGTATGACATCTTTAACAGACTTTCCTGATCATATCACCTTGCGACCCCTACCAGGATTTCCAGTAATCCGAGACCTTGTGGTAGACATGACCCAATTTTTTGAACAGTACGGCAAAGTATCACCCTTTTTGCAGCACGATAAAGAAGTTCCTGCTAAGGAATTTATACAGTCTCCTGAGGACCGCGCCAAACTCGATGGTCTTTATGAATGTATCTTGTGCGCTTGCTGTTCTAGTTCCTGTCCCTCCTATTGGTGGAATCCAGACAAATTCTTAGGCCCTGCGGCCTTACTTTGGGCCTATCGTTTTATTGCCGATACCCGTGATTTAAAAACCGAACAACGGTTATCTTTTTTACAAGACGCTTTTAAATTGTTCCGTTGTCGAACAATTATGAATTGTGTCGACGCTTGTCCTAAAGGATTAAATCCGGCTAAAGCAATTAGCCATATTCGTCGAGAGATGTTGGAACGAGCTGTTTAGGCTGTCGTTCTGCGAGATAGTCGTCTCCCGCGACAGATCAAGTCGCGGGACGACGTGAAAAACAAGAGAAGGTGAACACATGCAAGACAAAAGTATGAAAGCACTAGAGGAAACCTCCTATCTTTCTGGTGGTAATGCGGCTTATATCGAAGAGTTATATGAAGCTTACTTGAAAGATCCTAAATCTGTTGCGCAGGAATGGCAAAATCTTTTTCAATCTCTACCTGCTGTTGCCAATATGGGTACAACCGATGTTTCTCATGCGGACATACGCAATTACTTTATCCAGTTAGCACGCCAACCTCGTGGTTTACAAATATCAGTTAATGAAGATGTGCTCAAAGAGCGTAAACAACAACACGTTTATGATTTAATTGAAGCATATCGTCGTTTCGGTCACCTTGCTGCCAAGATCGATCCATTGGGAACACCACGGCCAGAAGTTCCTGAATTACAATTAAGCCAATACAACTTAAGTCAACAAGACTTCAACACCACTTTTTTTACTGATTCAGTCTTAGAATCCTCAACGGCGACCTTGGGTGACATTTATAAAAGATTGCGTGAAGCTTATACTCAAACAATTGGTGCGGAATATTTTTATATCCGCGATTCCGAAGAAGTACAATGGTTACAAAATTACATTGAAATAGAGCGGTTTAAAGTCAAGCCGGAACCCGAGCAACAAAAAGAAATCTTGAAATTACTCACGGCGGCTGAAGGTCTTGAGCGTTACTTAGGACATCGCTTTGTCGGACAAAAACGCTTTTCTTTGGAGGGTGGTGATTCACTGATTCCGATGCTTAATGAAGTTATTCAGCGTGCAGGCAAAGAAGGTGTCAAAGAAAGTGTGATTGGTATGGCACATCGAGGCCGTTTGAACGTCTTAGTCAATGTGATGGGCCAATCGCCAGAAGAACTCTTCCAAGAATTTGAAGGTCGCAAAGACTATGGTCTCACCTCGGGTGATGTGAAGTATCACCTTGGATTTTCTTCTGACATTAAAACAACAGGTGGCACGATGCACTTGTCTTTAGGGTTTAACCCTTCACATCTTGAAGTCATTTCATCGGTGGTAATGGGCTCAGTACGAGCTCGTCAAGATCGATACGATGACTCTCTAGGCACGAAAATCATGCCCATTCAAATTCATGGGGATGCTGCTTTTGCCGGTCAAGGTATTGTGATGGAAACCTTTAGCATGTCGCAAACCAATGCTTATTCAGTGGGCGGTTCGCTTCACATTGTGATCAATAACCAAATTGGTTTTACGACGAGTAATCCTAAAGATGCGCGTTCCAGTTTGTATTGCACCGATATTGCGAAGATGATTGATGCCCCTGTTTTCCATGTAAATGGCGATGATCCGGATGCAGTGGTGTTCTTGGCAAAATTAGCAGTCGATTATCGGGAACGTTTCCATAAAGACATCGTAATTGATTTAGTTTGTTATCGCCTCCATGGTCATAATGAAGCTGATGAGCCATCCGCAACCCAACCTATTATGTATAGTAAAATCAAAAGTCATCAATCTCCTCGCGAATTATTTGCTGAAAAACTCGTTAAGGACGGCGTGGTCACTTCTGAGGAGGCCAATGAGCTCGTTGAGTCTTATCGCAATGCACTCGATGCTGGCAAACAAATCATCGTAAATTTAGCTAAAAATGGCGACCGTCCGGTTACTGATTGGTCAAAATACATTGATAATGATGTAAATATGGCGGCTGATACCAGTGTCAAACCAGACAAACTAAAAAAACTGGCAGAAATGCTGGTGAATATCCCTAAAGATTTTAATCTTCAGCGTCAGGTTGGCAACATGGTTGAAGCTCGTAGCCAAATGGCAGAAGGTAAGATACCGATGGATTGGGGTTTTGCTGAAAATTTAGCTTATGCCACTTTATTAGATCAAGGCTACCCAGTAAGACTAACCGGTCAAGATGTGCGACGTGGTACTTTTGGTCATCGTCATGCTGTTTTATGTGACCAAACGACAGGTGATGCTTTCATTGCATTAACTTATGTCAATCCTAAGAAACGTTCGTTTCAAATTTATGACTCCGTGTTATCAGAAGAAGGTGTTCTTGGATTTGAATATGGTTATTCGAAAACTGCGCCCGAAACATTAGTGTTATGGGAAGCCCAATTTGGTGATTTTGCCAATGGAGCCCAGGTAGTAATCGATCAATTCATTAGTTCTGGTTGGCAAAAATGGAAACAGATCTGTGGCTTAACGATGCTGTTACCTCACGGTTATGAAGGGATGGGGCCTGAGCATTCTTCTGCAAGACTGGAACGTTATCTGCAACTTTGTGCTCAAAATAATATGCAAGTTTGTGTTCCTAGTACACCTGCTCAGATTTTTCATTTACTTAGAAGACAAGTGGTCCGTCCAGTTAGAATTCCATTAATTGTCATGACGCCAAAGAGCTTATTACGTAACAAATTAGCGGTCTCTACTTTAGATGAATTATCGCAAGGCAGGTTCCAGCTAGTGATTCCTGAAGTAGACAACATCAAACCTGATAAAGCTAAGAAAGTCGTGCTTTGTAGTGGTAAGGTCTATTACGATTTGTTGACTAAACGACGCGAAGATAAAAACACAGAGGTTGCCATTATTCGAGTTGAACAGCTCTATCCTTTTCCTTATGAAGAACTACGAGCTGAACTGAGTAAATACACAAAGACCAAACAAATCGTTTGGTGTCAGGAGGAACCTAAGAATCAAGGAGCTTGGTTCATTACTCGTGATCGAATAATTGCTTGTTTACAAAATGGCCAAGAGTTAAGTTATGCAGGTCGAAAACCTTCAGCAGCGCCAGCGGCAGGTTACCCTGCGCTGCATAAAAAACAGCAGACCGAATTAGTTGATGATGCTTTGAAAGTTTAAAGCCTTCAAAACTCTCTCTCCCGCAAGCGGGAGAGGGGAAAAAAACAAGAATTTTTCATTTGTGAGGAAAAACAATGTCCGAAATAAAGGTACCAGTGTTACCAGAATCTGTTGCAGATGCAACTGTTGCCAAGTGGTATAAAAAACCTGGAGACACAGTTAAACGTGATGAAAATCTTGTAGATCTTGAAACTGACAAGGTTATGCTCGAAGTACCTGCTCCTGAAGATGGCGTGTTGTTAGAAATATTTAAACCAGAAGGTTCAACCGTCAAAGGGGAAGAGATTCTGGGCAAAATAGGCCCTGCTGGCGCAACAACTCAAACTGCAAAGAAGGAGGAACCCGTGGCTGAAGTTAAGGACAAAGCAGAAACGAAAGCAGCTTCATCTGAGGATTTAAGTCCTGCTGTGCGTCGACTCATTGCAGAACACAGTCTCTCTGCCGATGATATCAAAGGCTCAGGCAAAGGTGGCCGAATCGTTAAAGAAGATGTTTTAAGTCACATGGAGTCTGGTAAAAAAGAAGAAAAACCCGCCGCAGCTAGTCAACCGAGGATAGAGCTACCGGCTGGCGAACGTCCAGAAAGACGAGTGCCGATGTCTCGGCTACGCGCTAAGATTGCAGAACGCTTAGTCGAAGCGCAACACAATGCAGCGATGTTAACCACCTTCAATGAAATCAACATGGATCCTGTGATTGCCTTGCGCGCAAAATACAAAGACCAATTTGAAAAAACACATAACGTGCGATTGGGCTTTATGTCATTTTTCGTTAAAGCAGTTGTTGAAGCATTAAAACGCTTCCCTGCTGTTAATGCATCTATTGATGGGCATGATATTGTTTATCACGGTTATTACGATATTGGTATTGCAGTTTCTTCGCCACGAGGTTTAGTGGTGCCGGTAATACGTAATGCAGACACCCTGTCGATGGCTGCGATCGAAGCGGCGATTAATGATTATGCTAACAAGGCCAAAGAAGGCAAATTAACCCTTGAAGAGATGACCGGTGGTACCTTTACGATCACCAATGGTGGGATCTTCGGATCGTTAATGTCTACCCCTATCATAAATCCGCCGCAAAGTGGTATTTTGGGTATGCACAACATTGTTAAACGTCCTGTGGTCGAAGATGACCAAATCGTTGCGAGATCAATGATGTATGTGGCTCTTTCTTATGACCATCGAATCATTGATGGCCGAGAATCAGTTAGCTTCTTAGTCACCGTCAAGCAGCTCTTGGAAGATCCAGCTCGGTTGATATTGGATCTTTAGAAAAACCCTCACCCTAGCCCTCTCTCGCAAGCGAGAGAGGGGATAAGCGGTTTCTTAAATCAATTTTTTGTTAATTATCATTTGGAATAAATTATGAATTTACACGAATATCAAGCTAAGAAATTATTTTCCAAATATGGATTGCCTGTTCCCGAAGGAGAAGTGGTACGAAGCCCCGAAGAAGCTATCGATGCAGCGAGTAGAATTGGCGGCGACCGTTGGGTCGTTAAAGCACAAGTGCATGCTGGTGGCCGCGGTAAAGCCGGTGGGGTGCGTTTAGTGAGTGGCAAAGATGAACTTAAAAAAACTGTCAAAGAAATGATTGGCACTAATCTTGTCACCTATCAAACCGGACCAGAAGGTCAACCTATTCACCAAGTGCTGATCGAAGAACTCAGCAATATTGGGAAAGAGCTTTATATTGGTGTCGTTGTGGATCGTTCTAGTCGTCGGGTCGTATTTATGGCATCTACTGAAGGTGGTGTCGAAATCGAGAAAGTTGCAGAAAAAACACCCGAGAAAATTCTTTACGTCGATATTGATCCGCTAGTGGGTATCTTACCTTATCAATGTCGTGAATTAGGATTCGCACTTGGTTTAAAACCTGAACAAATTAAGCAATTAACCAACATGCTAACGGGTTTATATCGCATGTTTATAGAATGTGACCTAAGCCTCGTTGAAGTTAATCCGCTGGTCATTAGCAAAGAAGGCGACTTAATTGCACTCGATGGCAAAGTAAATGTTGACGATAATGCTTTGTACCGCCAACCAGAACTACGTGATATGCGTGATACTACCCAAGAAGATGAGCGCGAAACTCGTGCCCAGCACTGGGAACTGAACTACATCGCGCTAGATGGTGACATCGGTTGTATGGTGAATGGCGCGGGTCTAGCGATGGCGACCATGGATTTGATTAAATTAAATGGCGGTGAACCTGCTAACTTCTTGGATGTTGGCGGTGGTGCTACTAAAGAACGTGTTACCGAAGCTTTCAAAATCATTTTGTCAGATAAAAAAGTCAAAGGCGTTCTAGTGAACATCTTCGGTGGTATTGTCAGATGCGATTTAATTGCAGACGGAATTATCAGTGCCGTTGCTGAAGTTGGAATCGAGATCCCGGTAGTCGTGCGTTTAGAAGGTAACAATGCCGAACTTGGGGCTAAAAAATTAGAAGACAGTGGTCTTAACATTATTGCTGCAAAAAGTTTTACTGATGCAGCACAAAAGATCGTTAAAGTGGTAAATGAGACTGAAGGGGCAGCAGCATGAGTATATTAATTAACAAAGACACGAAAGTAATTTGCCAAGGTTTTACCGGCAAGCAAGGCACCTTTCATTCCCAACAAGCTATCGAATATGGCACAAAAATGGTAGGGGGCGTTACGCCTGGCAAAGGGGGTGAAGAACATTTAGGCTTACCCGTTTTCAATACCGTAGCTGATGCCGTTGCAGCGACTCACGCTGATGCCAGCGTTATTTATGTACCTGCGCCTTTTTGTAAAGACAGTATTATCGAAGCGGCCGATGCTGGCGTTAAGCTTGTGATTTGTATCACAGAAGGTGTGCCAGTCTTAGATATGTTAGAAGCTAAACTTTACACAGATCAACGCGGTGTGCGATTGATTGGTCCAAATTGCCCAGGCGTTATTACCCCGGGTGAATGTAAAATTGGCATTATGCCAGGTCACATTCACAAACCAGGCAAAGTAGGTATCGTTTCCCGATCAGGTACCTTAACTTATGAAGCCGTCAAGCAAACCACTGATTTAGGGTTTGGTCAAAGTACCTGTGTGGGTATTGGTGGGGATCCAATTCCAGGCACAAACTTTATCGATGTGTTAGCAATGTTTGAACAAGATCCTCAGACTGAAGCAATTATCATGGTTGGAGAAATTGGTGGAACCGCAGAAGAAGAAGCTGCTGAATACATTAAACATCATGTGACTAAACCAGTTGTTTCCTATATCGCAGGTGTTACTGCGCCTCCAGGAAAAAGAATGGGCCATGCTGGCGCAATCATCTCTGGTGGTAAAGGAACTGCTGCTAAAAAATTTGCTGCCCTGCAAGATGCCGGTGTTCATACGATCAAATCACCAGCCGAAATTGGTAAAGGTGTAGCGGATGTGACTGGCTGGGTTTAATACCTTCTGTCAAATGTAGTCTGGGTTGCACCCAGGCTACATTAGTTACCAATAACAAAAAATAATAATAACTGTGTTGCATGTCCAAAATTGACCAAGAAATACTAACGAAGATTTCTCAAAATAATTCGTCGCTCACTAAACTCGATTTAACACGTCAACATCTAACTGATGAACATGTGATTCCCTTACTTGTCGTTCTTCAATTAAATAACTACCTGACAAAACTTTCTATTCCACATAATTATATTAGTAGTTTAGTAGCAAGAGTGTTGGCTCAGAGTTCTACACTGACCCAGATTGATCTCAACAATAACCGAATCGGAGATGATGGCGCCGTTTTCCTCGCGCATAGTAGTGTGTTAAGACATCTTAATGTCAGAGGTAATGGCATTAAGGTAAGCGGTGCAAAGGCATTAGCAACCAATAATTTTCTTATTTCACTATGGATCGGGGGAAATCAAATCGGATCAGAGGGAGCAATTGCATTATCAAGGAATACTTGTTTTTGCGTTCTTGAAACATCTTATTGTAATTTTGGGTCGCAAGCTGGTTTATCTTTGGTAAGAAACACTCATCTCGCCGAACTAAATATTGGTTTCAATCTTCTTGGAGTAGAAGTCGCGCAACAATTAGCGAATGCCACTCATTTGAGGGCTCTTGATTTTAGTGGCAATCAGCTAAGTACTCTGGGTGTGACTTATTTAGCTAAGAATACTGCTCTTAGGGTTTTAAATGTGAGTATGACTAATATTAGGACGGCTGAAGTTAAACTTTTGGCTGAAACTAGTCATATTACTGCTCTCAATGTTAGTGGCAATCCTCTGACACTCGAAGGGATCAAAGCTTTAGCAAATAATGCTCATCTTACTTCTCTTGATGTTAGCAGTGCCTTGCTCACTGACGAGGCGGTCATGGTGCTTGCTAACAATATCAAGCTTACTTTACTTGAAGTTAAATTTAATCGTATTAGTTCAGGTAAAATTCAGCATCTTCAACACATCGTTACACTCAATAAAAAGGCTGAGGAACTTCAATTCATCGAACAAGTGATTGAAATAGCAAAGGGAACACGTTCTTCTCAGCAAATGTCGCCTTTTAGAAATATGATTAACGATTTGTTATTATTGATTCTGTTTTACGTTGCTGGAAATACCTTACGTAATCAAGAAGCGATTAAGAACGTCTGCTTGTTTCTATTTAAAACTATTAAGCCAACTTCCCAAGGAAATTTAAATTGGCATACCGCGGTAGCAGCTTGTTCCTTTTTTAAGAAATGGAATGAACAAGAATACTTAGCTGTTAAAAGTCGTTATCCAGAATCTAGGGCGAAGCAATCAATATAGAACCAAAAAAAGTTGAGAAAAATGTTAGAGAGCACAGAAGAAATACCAGAAGTTATTTTAGAAATGAAAGCTCGTATTAGAGACTATCCCTCAATCACCGAATTAGACTTTGAAGATGCCGAACTGGATGATGTTGTCAGCGTTGCACTAGTTGATAAACTTCTATTACATACCCAGATTATCTCACTCATTCTTAGCTCGAATCCTTTGGGTGCGCAGACCGCAATGGCCTTAGCGAGTATGTCCCATTTAACTGCTCTTGATGTTTCTAACACTGAAATCGGACCGGATGGCGCAGTCGCTTTAGCTACGCTCCCCCGTTTGGTATGGCTCGATGCAAAGAATGCCAATCTTGGACCCAATGGTGCGACAATTCTAGCTAAAAGTTCCACATTAACTTGTTTAGATATCGAGGAGAATGTCGTTGGAACTGAGGGAGTATTAGAGCTAGTTAATAATGCGAGTCTTACTTCGTTATCTGTTCGTGAAAATGGAATTGGCGATGCAGGAGCACGATTGTTAGCTTGCAATACTGTACTAACCTCACTTAATGTAGATCATAATGGTATTACGTTTGAAGGCGCATGGGCACTGGCTAGAAATAGCTATCTTTCATCACTTAGTATTGCTGAAAATGACATTGGAAAAGGGGGAGCCCTAGCATTCGCTAGCCATCATCGTCTTAAAACACTCGATGTCAGTTCGTGCCAGGTCCCTAATGAAGTTTTGTCAGAGTTAGCAAAAAATACTAACTTCACTAACCTTAAGATCAGCTATAACCCCCTCACTTATGAAAACGTAACCTTATTGGTTCAAAATACTACCCTTAACTCTCTTGTTCTTAATTACACTAAAATTGGAGATGAAGAAGTGCGTATCCTCGCGGGTACTCGTAATCTTAGATCACTTAGTATCCGTGGTAATCGTTTTAGCGCTAATGGAGTAACATCATTTACTAATAATTCTAGCCTCACCTTTTTGGACGCTAGTCACAATAATCTTGGTAACCATGGGGCAATGTCTTTAGCTAAAAATAATAGTCTTACTTATTTGGTTGTTTCCAACTGTGCTATCAGAGATGAGGGTGCAAAAGCTTTAGCTAACAACAGCCTGCTGACTGGTCTTGAGATTGAGTCTAATCCGCTCACCGAAGTGGGTATCAAAGCTTTCATCAGCAATATCCAACTGGAAACTCTGCAATTAAATGAAGTCCCAGAAGAAATAAATTCCGAACTTAACAATACAATCGACTTAAATCGTAAAGTAAAAGAACTACAATTCGTAACCCAAGTCACTGAAGTCGCTAAAGGTTGCCGAGCTTCGCAAGCTAGCTTTCTGCGTCACTTACCAATCGACATCTTACTCATTATTCTTTCCTATGTGGCTTGCAAGATTAAACGTAATCCCGAAAATATTACGACAGTCTGTAGATTCATACTCACTACCATTAGATCTTCTCGAACTGGGACTTTAAATTGGAGTACAGCTGTTCAGAGCGTTTCATTTTTCAAGAAATGGGATGAACAACGATATAAAGACGTTTGCAGTCGTTTCCCCAAGGCTACTTTGCTTCCAGACCCAGCAATGGCTTATAAAATGGAAGATCAAGAATGGCGACGAGCTAATCGAGAATGTCAAAATAGTTGATTTGCCGTTCCCGCGTCCCTCGATCAAGTCCATAGCCATTTGAATAAGTTTAAAAGCCGTCGTCCTTGGCCGCTGAATACTTGAGAAAAAAGCAGTACTATCCAGCCAAGGATCCAGTGACTAAGAGTCGACGGCATGTGTCTATTATTATCTTAAGTTGACGCCTGCGCGGGAATGACAACTCAAACCCATAGGAAAGTTGCCGATTAGGATGCTCCAATTTTCAAACGATTTACTTTACAAATACAGAACAATTCCACAAAATACCTTTTTTAGGTAAATTAAGGCGTGATTTATGCATAAATTTGCCACAGAAGTTTTGGTTAGATTTTTGGATAGAATTAATGAACATAACCCTAATCTAACCCATTTAGCCTTAAATAACTTTCGAATGAAGCCTTTAGATGCGGAGTTTCTGGCTGCAGCTTTACAAAGGAACCCTTACATTACTTCACTTGACCTTAAGTTTAATCGTCTCAGAGCTGAGGGTGCTAAACTCATAGCAGAGGTTACTACCCTCAAGGTTCTTGACATTAGTGGTAATAAAATAGGAGATGAAGGTGCAGAAGCGTTAGCAAGAAATTTTCATCTCACTTCTTTGACAGTGACTCGTAGTAGAATTGGATTCGTTGGAGTAACAGCTTTAGCAAAGAACACGACTCTGAAAGCACTTGACCTGGGTGGTAACCACATTGGAGATGGTGGCGCTCAAGCATTAGCTGAAAATACAACTCTCAGAACTCTTGGCCTTCAATCCTGCGGTCTTAGTCTTCTTGGTATTAAAGTGCTTCTTAAAAACACGACTCTGACTTCTCTTAGCCTTGGATACAATGATCTTAAAAATGAGGGCGCAATACTATTAGCTTCTAGTACCACGCTCTGCTCTTTGTCTCTCATGGCTAATCGTATCGGGTTCCAAGGAATAAAGGCTTTGGCACAAAATACCAATCTTACTAGTCTTAACTTAACTAGAAACAATTTTGTCCCTGAGTTGGGGGATAGTAGTACCGCAGCAGAGGAGATGACGAAGCAGCGAGCTGTTTTGGAAGTATTCAGCTTTTTAGCTGCAAATAGGAATCTTTGGTCTATAAACCTTACCGAGACAGGAGTCAGGGATGAGCACATAGTGGCGTTAGCGCAAAGCTCTTCTTTGACTAAACTTGATCTTAGTTACAGTTTTGTTAGCGGCAGGGGACTTAGCGCTTTAGCTGAGAATACCCGGCTTGCCTCTCTTTGTTTCTTGGATTGTAATACTCAAGACAGAGTATTAACTGCTATTTTTGAGAATAATATTAATTTGACTACCTTTGACTTTGGCTACAGTACAAATCAAACAACTGGTTATTCTTATAAAAAAGCACCAGAGCTTCAAAAAATTGCAACTCTTAATAAAAAAGCAAAAGAACTACAATTTATTGAAACTGTCATTGAAGTTGCAAAAAGTAAACGTGAATTACAGACTTCTATTTTTCAAGTCTTACCTCCTGAACTAATCGTTTATATTCTGACTTATGTGGCTGGTAATACTTTGCGAAAACGAGAATCAGTTGTTAAAACCTGTCTATTTTTATTAGAAACAATCGGTACTTGCACTGAAGGTAATTTGAACTGGAGTGTTTCTGTATCAACTTCGTTATTTTTTAAGAAGTGGCAGCAGCCAGGTTATGATGAAGTTAAAAGTCGTTACCCTAAAGCGCCGGTAGTGGATCAAAACGCACAAACTGTTCTCCAGGAAGAAGACAAAGAATGGCGCAGAGCTAATCGATCGGTAAAATAGAAAGAGCATTATGTTAATTCGTGATGAAGAAAAATTACATTATTTTTCGGCGCTACAAACCTATATTCATAATCACCCATTGTTAACTGAATTAAAAATCGAGGATGAAGAATATCAGTTCAAAGATTCAGAGATCGTTGCCCTAGCGAAACCACTTCACAGATGCACCCGCCTTACTACTCTTCATTTTATGGAAAATCACTTAGGTATTGTAGGTGCAACAGCACTAGCAACTCTTTCCAATCTAACTTCTCTAAATGTTTCATACTGTGCAATTGGTGTGGGGGTTCTTCTCCCTCTTCTTAATCTTCCTCGTCTTTCTAGACTCAATGTGACGCAATGCAGGCTCAAGTTAGACGCTGCGACCCTTTTAGGTTCTAGTACTAGGCTACGTAGCCTAAATCTTGACGAAAACGATATCGGAGAAGATGAAATTAGAGCAGTAGTTAATAACACATCCCTTACTCTTTTAAGTGTGAATTCCAATCTTCTTGGAGATATCGGAGCACAAATTTTAGCTTCACATTGTAAATTAACTGCACTTGATGTGAGTGGCAATGGAATTACATCGATAGGAGCAGCAGCTTTAGCGGCTAATAGCAAACTTATTACTCTTGACATTGGCACTAATCACATAGGAGTCGACGGAGCAATGCTATTCGCCGGCAATAAATCTCTGACTTCACTTGATGTTTCGAGTAATCAAATTCCTGCTCCTGGTATAAAAGCGTTAGGCAGT
>JAGVJZ010000073.1 GCA_020050845.1 Gammaproteobacteria bacterium | reverse complement strand
GAAACATTTTTAATCGCCGCAACTTGTTCAGCCACATAACGTACGTAAGCGGGTTCATTACTTTTTCCTCGAAACGGCACCGGTGCTAAATAAGGAGAATCGGTTTCAATTAGCATTCGTTCTAAGGGAACATTTTGAACAACGTCACGCAGGTCTTTGGCATTACCGAAAGTAATAATCCCTGAAAATGAAATGTAGAAATTTAAATCAATCGCCTGCTTGGCCATTTCCCAAGTTTCGGTGAAGCAATGCATGACCCCCCCCACCTCTTTAGCATCCTCTTCGATCATTATATTGATCGTATCAGTACGTGCTTGTCTTGAGTGGATAATCAACGGTTTCTTGGTTTTTTTTGCTGCGCGAATGTGATTGCGAAACCGTTCTTTCTGCCACTCTAGATCACCCTCCGATCGATAATAGTCGAGTCCCGTTTCACCAATCGCTACAACTTTCTCGTCGTTAGCAAGTTTCGTCATTTCATCAACACTAGGTTCAGAATCTGCCTGTTCATTTGGATGAGTACCAATACTGACCCAAACATTCGGAAACTCTTGGACTGAAGCTAACATCTTAGGAAATTCAGATTGAGTGATACAAACACATAAAAAATGGTCTACTCCATTTTCTTTAGCACGTTGTAAAGCATCGCTAATCTGTTCACCTTCTTTCAACGCTAAGCAGTCTAAATGACAATGCGAATCAACTAAGCCCATAAAATTTCCTAGATGTTATGCAGCACACCAACCAATAAAAATATTCTCTAGTAACAGCTGCAAATTAAGATTGTTTTTATTTCGTAACATTCGAAGTGCATCAAATAACTCTGATAAAAATTGATACAACTGGACAAGCGTTTTTGATTTATTCAGACGCTGCAGTTCAGAAATTTTATCAGCATGATTAAGATTATCTTGAGATGAAAATTGGATTCGAATCATATCGATCACTAGCGTTATTAAAAGCTCTATCACTTCCTTAGTCTGAGAAAAATAGTCTTTTGTCAAACTAACTGGTTCTAATTCGCCTCGAGACATTCGTTCCAATAATACTAACAAATTATCTCGCAGATCACTAAGTTGCACAAAATCCATTGCTTTTAATGGCAAATTATTAGCCATGGTTAATAATCTCTCGCAATTTTTTTGCTCAGGATATTGTTCTTTTAAATACGCTAATGCTTGTGATTTAGTAGGATGAGGAAATTGCAATATTTGACAACGACTTCTAATAGTCGCTGTGACAGTTTGAGGCTGTTCGCTAAGCAATAAAAATAAAACTCGACCAGACGGTTCTTCCAAATTTTTTAATAGAGCATTAGCGGCAGAGCGATTCAAATCTTCGGCTTTATTAATAATGACGACTTGATAATCACTTAAATTTGAGGTTTGGGCTACATCTTCAACCAAGTTTCGAATCTGATCAATTTTGATGATACCACCTACTTCAGTTGGTTCGATCAAGCTAAAATCAGGATGATTCCCAGCTTTAAATAAAATACATGATCGACACTGACCGCAACACTGCTCTGTGCTTTGTTGACATAGGATGTATTGCGCATAGCTTAGCGCAAAACTAGTTTTACCAATTCCCGGCAGGCCAGATAACATCAAACCCGAAGGAATCCGCTGTTTAATTTTATAGCTAACTAAATGTTGCCAAAAAGTTTCAAGCCATGGAAATACCATTGATCGAATCTCCGGTAAGGACTTCTCTCACATGATCACAAATAATATCATGGACTTCTGACATGGGTTTAGTGGCATCGATAACTCTAAAGCGCTTAGGATAATGCTTTGCTCGATCAAGATAGCAGTTCCGAACTCGCTGAAAGAAAGAAAGGTGTTCTTGTTCAATCCGATCTTTAGTACCACGTACGGCAATGCGCTCAAAACCTACTTCAACAGGTGCATCTAACAATAAGGTTAGATTTGGTTGGAAATCGCCCTGCACAAATTTTTCTAACTCAGCAATTCGCTCAAGCTTGATACCACGCCCACCACCTTGATATGCATAGGTCGCATCAGTAAAACGGTCACTGACTACCACTTTATTTTGCGCTAATGCAGGAAAAATCACGCTAGCTAGGTGTTGAGCTCGACTCGCGAACATCAAGAGTAATTCAGTATCAGGAGACATTATTTCAGAATGAGGTTGTAACAAAGTTTGCCGAATTGCTTCTGCGATTTGCGTTCCGCCGGGCTCTCTGGTAAACATCGCAGCTATCTCCTTTGCTTGCAAGTACTGTTGCAAACATTGTATGGCTGAACTTTTTCCAACGCCTTCAACACCTTCAATGGTGATGAATATTCCCTTTGCTATTTTGTGATTCATGTTTTTTACTTCTATGGATAACTTTAGTTGATACTTTCTTAGCAATTGGTACTGTTTTAGTTTTGCGATTATTATGCTTCACAATTGCAGTCGTTGTTACTTCTTTTTGGCTTTCTAGTAAGCTCTGGCCAATGATTTGTTCGTCCCAATTACTACGAGGATAAAGCGACTCAAAAGTTTGATTTAAATTCGATTGCGGTAAAGAATTTTCCGGTAACTTTGCCTCTGGGAATAGAATTTGCACATGATATTTTTTAATCGCTGCAATATGGTCCGCCAAGGTCGACGTAAATTCGTGTGACCCATCCCCTCGTGCCACATAGTAAAGTTCCGACCCTGCCGCTGGATGTAAAGCAGCAATTAAAGAAGAAACACTTGGCATGGCAATTGGTGTCGGCGGTAAACCGTCATGAAGATAGGTATTATAAGGAGAGTCAATTTTTAGATCATTACGGGTTAATTTACCCTGATATTGGCTGCCTAAGCCATAGATCACGGACGCATCGATTTGTAACCGCATATGTTGTTGCAATCGTCTGGTAATAACGCCAGCAATTTTTGCGCGCTCATCTGGCCTTGCAGTTTCTTTTTCGATCAAAGAGGCGGCTACTAAGGCTTCATAAGGACTAGTAAAAGGGACATTAGAATCACGAGTTGCCCAATACTTATTGAGGTTATTTTGCATTTTCAAGTAGGCTTTTTTGACGATTATCGTATCAGCGACCCCCCTAGCAAATAAATAAGTATCTGGATTTAAATAACCTTCAAGGTTCGATTGATTCATCCCAACCTGTTTCGAAAGCAATGCTAAATCAGTGGTATTAATAGTGTGCTGGAGATAAGGATTATTCGCAAGGGTTGCAAAGACTTGTTTTAATGTCCAACCTTCAACTAAGGTGTAGTGCCGTAAAAAAACCTTTCCTTTAGAAACTTTATCTAAGAATTGAACCGGAGTCGTTCCAGGTTTTAATTCGTATTCACCTTTTTTTAATTGTTTATCAGTACCTTGCCAACGTGCTAGCAGAATCACTAGCATTGGATAACGCGTATATCCTTTAAGTTGTAAATTCGTTGCTACTTTTTCAATACTACTGCCTGGCGCTACGACAAATAAAGTAGGTTCAGTGATTTTTAGAGGGGAATCCAGAAAATTTTGCCAAAACAATGCTGATGAGACAAAAATGCACCCGAAAAAAAGTACGAGTATTAGAATGCGACGCCAAATCATTAATATCTGATTACTCTACGCGTTTAAAGAGTAGGCTGCCATTCGTGCCGCCAAAGCCAAAGGAATTTGAAAGCACAAGGTTTATTTTCATGGACCTAGCTGTATGAGGTACAAAATCCAGATCACACCCTTCGTCGGGATTATCTAGATTGATGGTGGGAGGTGCCACCTGATCTCGTAAGGCTAAAATTGAGAATATCGCTTCAACCGCACCTGCAGCTCCTAAAAGATGACCCGTCATTGATTTAGTTGAGCTAACCGCGACAGAATTGGCATGATTGCCAAATGCTTTTTTAATGGCAAGTGCTTCGATAACATCACCCGCTTGCGTCGAGGTACCATGGGCATTGATATAGTCAATATCAGAGGGTGTAACACCTGCATCTTTAATGGTATTTACCATAGCACTGACAAACCCAGAGCCATCTTCTTCTGGGGCAGTCATATGAAAAGCGTCAGCGCTCATACCAAAGCCGACTATTTCGGCATAGATATTGGCTCCTCTTTTCTTAGCATGTTCATATTCTTCAAGTATTAGACAGCCAGCGCCCTCTCCTAGCACAAAGCCATCTCGATCCTTATCCCAAGGACGGCTCGCTTTAGTGGGATCATCGTTACGAGTTGATAGTGCTCTAGCCGTAGAAAAACCACCCAGAGCCAGCAAAGTAGTCGCCATTTCAGCACCACCGGTTACAATGACATCGGCATCCCCATAAGCGATCATTCGGGAGGCATGCCCTATATTATGGGTACCAGTAGTACAAGCAGATACAATAGAAATGTTAGGTCCTTTAAGACCAAAAAGAATAGAGACATAGCCAGCAGCCATATTAATGATACTGCCTGGGATAAAAAAAGGAGAGATTTTACGCGGCCCAGAAGCTTCTAAAATAAGAGTATTTTTCTGGATAACCGGCAGACCACCTATCCCTGACCCAATTGCCACGCCAAAGCGTTCCAGATTTTCAGTATTCAAATCAATACCGGAATCTTCAATCGCTTGCTTACTTGCGGCTACACCATATTGAATGAAAGTATCTAAGCGTCGAGCATCTTTAGGATTAAGATATTGATTAGAATCAAAATTCTGCACACAAGCCGCGATCTTAACTGGACAGTCTGAAACATCTAGGGTGGTAATAGGACGAACACCACTTTGACCTTTCAAAATAGCATTCCAAGTATCGGACACAGTCAAACCCAGGGGGGTAATCATGCCCAAGCCTGTTACGACAACGCGTCTCTTACTCAATTAATCTTCCCCCCTAAGATTCAGTAGCTTACTAAACAGCTTCGCGGATATGAGCTTCGATGTAATCAATCGCTTGTTGAATTGTAGTGATCTTCTCAGCATCTTCATCAGGTATTTCCATACCGAATTCTTCTTCTAACGCCATCACTAATTCAACCGTATCAAGAGAATCAGCGCCTAAATCTTCTACGAATGAAGCATTTTTAGCTGGTTTCTTATCCAAAGTCAGTTGTTCAACGACAATGTCTATCACACGATTTTCAAGTTTTTCTTTATCAACCATCTCAATATTCCCTCTCATCAAATTAAAATTAAGCTCCAGATTCTACGCGAAAACTAAGAACCCACAAAATTTATGTCAAAAAATTAACTTGCTATAAAATATCGCAATTTGTCCTCTAAAACAAACAGTAATGACGTAATTTCATCTCAGATTAACCATTGCTGCACCCCAACTGTTTCGTGCCCGTGCCCGCGTGCGTGCCCATGCCCGAAAAAAAACGGGCACGGGCACGATGGGATTGATGATAACAATCCTTATGCCATATACATCCCGCCATTAATATGTAAAGTTTGGCCAGTAATATAAGAAGCATTATCGGAAGCTAAAAAAGTGACAGCAGCTGCGATGTCCTCTACCTGACCCAGGCGTTGCATGGGGATTTTACTTAGCAAGTGCTGGCGATGATCTTCGGGTAAATCTTTAGTCATATCGGTGTCAATAAAGCCGGGCGCTATTACATTCGCAGTAATATTTCGGGACGCGACTTCTTGTGCTAGAGATTTTGTAAATCCAATTAAGGCAGCTTTTGCAGCAGCATAGTTAGTTTGTCCGGCATTACCTATGGTGCCAACCACTGAGCCGATACTAATAACTCTGCCCCATTTCTGCTTAAGCATATTACGAAGACAAGCCTTAGTTAGGGTAAATACCCCAGTCAAATTGGTATCCATCACTGAATGCCACTCTTCATCTTTCATGCGTAACAGCAAATTGTCGCGAGTGATAGCAGCGTTGTTGACTAAAATATTAGGAGCACCATAAGTTTCTTCGATTGTTTTCAATACTTGGTCAATGCTGTCTTTCTGAGCAACATTCAACAAAGTTGCTCCACCTTTAATCCCAAGTTGGTGAAATCGCGCCTTAATGGCTTCAACACCCTGCTCTGTGGTTGCTGTACCAATGACAGTGGCGCCTTCTTGACCAAGATGTATTGCGATCGAGCCACCAATTCCTCTTGTTGCACCAGTAACTAAGGCGATTTTCCCATCCAAAATCATAGTCTTCTCCTTTTGGGCTTAATTAATACTCAACGGATACCTGTTGAGTCAGTCTTAATGCATCTTGCAGTGAAGCTAAGTCAGTAATAGCAAGACAATTACTGTCAGAAACGATGCGCTTATTTAAACCGGTAAGTACTTTATTTGGGCCGCTTTCCACAAAGGTCTCTATGCCATTATTAGCAAGTACTTGGATAATTTCGATCCATCTGACCGGTGAATATAATTGTCTGACTAATGCATCTTTCATAAGTTCTGGTTCCTGATAGCTTTGAACATCGACATTATTGATAACCGGAATATTCGGATGTCTCATTGCTATAGTGGTTAATTTTTCTTGGAGACGCCCTGCAGCCGGTCGCATTAATTCACAATGTGACGGCACACTCATCGGTAACCTCTTTGCAAGTTTTGCGCCGAATTCTTTTGCTAACAAAATTGCACGTTCAATGGCAGGAGCTTGGCCTGCAATCACAATCTGACCAATACTATTAAAATTAGCTGGGGTCACTTCCAGGGGATTTTGGCTCGCTTGGTCACAAACTTGCATAACTTGCTCATTGGTCAGTCCAATAATAGCAGCCATAGCGCCTGTCCCTTCCGGAACCGCTTCTTGCATATACCTACCCCGGGCTGCAACTAGGGTTACAGCATCTTCAAAATCGATAGCACCAGCGCAAACTAACGCGGTATATTCACCGAGACTATGACCTGCCAAAAAAGATGGCGCACTACCGCCCAGCTCTTGCCACAACTGCCAAACTGCAAAGCCAGCCACTAACAATGCAGGTTGAGTACGTTCTGTTTGATTTAATTCTTCTACAGGTCCGTCGCTGACTAAGCGCCACAAATCATAATTGAGAATCTCTGAGGCTTGCTGATATAAGGACTTTACCGCAGGAAAGTGATTGGCAAGATCTTCTAACATCGCCAGATGTTGCGAACCTTGTCCAGGACAAATAAAAGCGAATTTTTTCGTCATTGCACCAATCCATGCGTTGAATTTGAATAGGTTAGTATTTAACTAGAGCGGAACCCCAAGTAAGTCCGGCACCAAACGCTTCTAACAACAATGTCTCTCCGCGTTTTATTTTACCTGTCCGTACTCCATGGTTTAAGGCAAGAGGAATAGAGGCCGAAGATGTATTACCGTGATCCTGTACAGTCAGAATTACTCTTTCCATCGGCAAATCTAATTTTTTAGCAGTCGCTGTAATAATTCTCAAATTTGCTTGGTGTGGAATTAACCAGTCTATTTCAGATTTATCTATATTGTTATAGGCTAAAGTTTCATCAACAATATCATCTAAAGTCTTCACTGCAATCTTAAAGACACCGTTCCCTTGCATTTTAATATACGCAGGTTCTTTCAACTCACCGATATGGTTAGCGGCGTAAAGTAAATCATTATAAAAACCATTAGCATGGATATGAGTTGAACAAATACCAGGTTGGCCTGAGGCTTCAAGAATCACTGCACCTGCCCCATCGCCAAATAACACACAGGTCGATCGATCCGTCCAATCTACGATCCGGGAGAGTGATTCGGCGCCCACCACTAAGGCTCTTTTGGCAACGCCATTACGAATAAATTGGTCTGCGATGCTAAGACCATAAATAAAACCAGCACAAGCTGCTCCCACATCAAAGGCAGGACATCCATAAGCCTCTAATCGATGCTGGAGAATGCAGGCTGTACTCGGAAAAGTACGATCCGGGGTGGCAGTCCCCACTATGATCATGTCAATATCTTTCGTGGTGAGGCCAGCTGCGTCGAGTGCTTGTCGTGCTGCAGCCTCTGCCATAGTCGAGGTTGTCTCATGGTCTTCCATAATATGACGACGACTGATACCGGTCCTTTCTAAGATCCATTGATCTGAGGTATCTACCATTTGTTCGAGATTGTTATTACTTAAGACCTTTTCGGGGAGATACCCCCCTGTGCCGGCTATACGTGAATAAATCATGATTATTCTGAATCCTCTAACCTAGTCTCGACTTCTTTACGAATTAACTCTGGAATGTTGTTTTCAACCTCGTGCACTGCTTGAAAAATGGCATTAGCAAATGCCGCAGATTTTGCACCCCCATGGCTCTTGATCACAATTCCTTGAAGTCCTATTAAGCTTGCCCCATTACGACGTCCAGGATCCATTGATTTTTTTACATAACGTAAAGAAGGTTTTGCCAATAAAGCTGCAAGTTTAGTTAACCAATTTCGTTTGAAAGCTTTGGTCATATAATAAGTAAATAGTTTAGCGGAACCCTCTAAGGTCTTTAAGGCAACATTGCCAACAAAACCATCACAAACTATAACATCGGCATTTCCCGAAAAAATGGCATCGCCTTCGATATAACCAATGTAATTGATCACCTCACTATCAGTCAGTAAAGATGCGGTGTCTTTTACTTGGTCATTTCCTTTAATTTCTTCTTGACCAATATTGAGCAAAGCAACTTTGGGATTTTTGATATTATCAAGTCCTGAAACGAGTACCGAGCCCATTACAGCAAACTGATAAAGGTGTGCAGCACTGGAATCAACGTTGGCACCCAGATCAAGAATACGAACTTCTTTATTTGGATAGATTGTCGGTAAAGTGGCCAGAATCGCTGGGCGGTCTACACCTGGCAATGTTTTTAGAACAAAACGGGCAATCGCCATAAGTGCACCGGTATTACCGGCACTGACACAAGCTTGAGCGACCCCTTCTTTGATCTTATTAAGGGCTACCCGCATCGATGAATCTTTTTTAGTGCGCAAAGCTACCGAAGGTAGCTCATCCATTGCCACTTGCTCCGTGGCATGAACCACCTCTATCCGATTTAAATGCTCGCCCTTAGCTTGGCGGTTTATTTCATTGCGGATAGCGAGTTCATCACCCACTAAAATTAACTTTAGGTTGGGGCATTTCTTCAATACAAGAATAGAAGCGGGTACGGTAACCTTGGGACCAAAGTCCCCTCCCATCGCATCTATCGTAATTGTAATTAGATTCAACTATTCTTCGTCCACTACTTCATTGACAACAATAACTTGTCTGCCTTTGTAATAGCCATCTTTTGATAAGTGATGCCGACGATGCGTTGCACCTGTTGTAGAATCCGTTGATAAAGCAGGTGTAGTCAATGCATTATGCGCTCTACGACTACCTCTTTTAGCACGTGATTTTCGACTCTTTTGTACAGCCATGATTTACTCCCGTAATAATTTTTTCAGGTTAACAAAAGGATTCAATTCATCCTTTTGTTCCTCAAACTCAGTTAAGTCTGAAGATTTCACCCCGCACTCCTCAATAGAGTGCTTAGGTACAATGGGGATACTCAATAATATCTCTTCTTCTACCAGCGAACTTAGCGACATTAACTCACTATCAACAATAAGTGGCTCATATCGTTCTGGTAACCGCTCGGCTTCTTTATCGCTACGCACCAATCTGTCATTAACCGAAATATCCAATGTTAAGCTCATTGGTGCACTACAGCGCTGGCAGATTACCTTAAAACAGGTCTTTATTCGACCCTTCATAAATGCCTGCCCCTGAGCATTGCGACTGAATTCCAAATGAATTCCTACAACCCCATCCTTTTCGCATAGAAAATCCTTTAATCTTAACATTTCTGAGAGTGGTAAATCACCCTCTAATGTTGTGTCCTTAACAGCTAATTGAAACGGATCGATCTGTTTTGGTAGCAAAGGTTTAGCCATAGGTAGAATAGTATCGATATGAATATAACGTGTCAAAATGAATATCACGTGTCAATGAGGAAAAAACTGATATAATCGTCACCCTAAACTATTAAGGAGGATTTTAAATGACATTAAGTCAAAAACGTCTTACTGGACAAATTAAACCGCTTACCCTAGGTCTTGCCACCCTATTAATTGCTTCTACCTTTATCAGCCCGCTATCTCAAGCGGCAACCAACGGCACAACGAATGTGATAACCAGCAGCCCCTCTACCACAACAACACCAAGCAGTGACAACAGCACTGGCATGGCAGCTCCAACGACTACCAGTACTAGCACAACTTCAACAACGGCAACCACTGCCCCTGGCACCGTCACAACTACAACAACGACCCCAGCGCCAGCAGCGCCTACAATAATTAATAAAAATGAAGGCGCAAGCCCCAATGCACCGGCTAATCAAGCAAATATGTCCGATAATGATGTTCTGAATTGGGCATCAACCGCCGCACAACAAGCTTACACTTATGACTTTAAAAACTACCAAAAACAACTCCAAATGCTACAAGATCAATTCACTCCTGAAGGGTGGAAAGCATTTATGGCAGCCCTTAAACAGTCGAATAATCTAAATGTGGTACAAACCAGAAAATTAGTTGCTTCCGCAACCCCAACAGGAAAAGCCACAATTGTTAAAGAAGGGGTTATCAATAATCTTTATACCTGGAAGATCCAATTGCCTATGCAAGCCGTTTATGAAAGTGAATCGCGTTTGATCAAACAAAATTTAATAGTCACTATGTTAGTGACACGTAGCACATCGAATCCTAAAGGTGTCGGCATTACTCACTTTGTGGCAGTCGTAGTTCCTGCTAATCAGCCACCGATTTCAAACACCCCTGCTCAAACAGCGCCCACTTCAATGTCAGCAGATAGCTCAAATACGAATATTTATAATCAAGGAACCGGTGTCAGCGGCGTTCCTAGCTCTACTGTACCCACTCCTGGAGTAAATGCGCCTCCAAGCACGACCCCGACTACACCGAGCAACACCATGACAACACCAAGTACCCCCAATCCTTTAATGGGTCCAAGCTCCACCGGGAATAGTAATCCCAATAACCTTAGTACACCTCCTAGTACAACGACGACTCCCCCAAGTAATCCCGCATTACCAGCTAGTCCTAGCTATTAACAGTGTCCGAGGAAACGTGCCCGCGCCCGAATCTTTTTTCGGGCACGCACGCGGGCACGGGCACGTAAAATGTGGGGGACGAACGAAGGAGGGATACTTTGTTATTCACACCTTAAAAGTGCGAGGACCTTATCTTTCTCGAACAAGCTTTGCCCAAGGCTCCAATAAGAGAGCACAAACCCCTACCCCTTGCTTCTTAGCCTCCAGATAAAATGCCAGCGAAGAAGAATGCAAACAAAGTTGATGGTACCCTCTTGCCTTGAACTTTTTATTGGCAGCATCATCACCATATTTGTCATCACCTAAAATTGGAAAACCTAAGTACCGAGCGTGAACTCGTATTTGATGGGTTCTACCCGTAATTGGCTTTGCTTCTAATAAGGTCATGTCATTGATATATTTGATTCGTCGAAAGATAGTTTTAGCAGACTTACCTTCAGAATCTGGCAGAACAATGCGCTCGCCTGATTTTAAGACATTTTTTTTAAGGGCTACATCGACCACCTGCTCTTGAAAGTCACAATGACCAGCAACGAGCAATAAATACCTTTTTTCCACTGACCGTTCGAGAAGTAACTTATGAACTTCTTTCAACGCGCTACTTTTTTTCGCAATCAAAAGACAACCCGAAGTTTCTCGATCGAGCCGATGAACTAATTCTAAAAATTTTTGCTTAGACCTTGCCTGCCTAAGAGCCTCTATAACGCCCAAGCTAATACCACTACCACCATGCACCGCCATTCCAGCTGGTTTGTTAATAATGATAAAATCAGGGTCCTCGAAGATAATTCTCTGCTCAATTTTTTGCCCCATCCTCTGGCTGGCAAAACCTTTTACTACCGCAGGCGCTGCGACTCGCAAAGGCGGCAATCGAATTTGATCACCGATTGAGAGCTTATATTCCGGCTTTACTCTTTTTTTATTAACTCGGACCTCTCCTTTGCGTATGGCTTTATAAATACGAGACTTAGGCACCCCTTTGAGCCGGGTAAATAAGAAATTATCAATTCGCTGTCCCTCATGGCTTTCATCTACGCAGATGACTTGCACATTACTTGAGGAGGGCTTTTCCATGATTGCTCTCTAACTGTTTGATGTAATTGACCTCTTCTGGTAAACTGTCGTCGTTTAACTTTTTTAAGTTAAAGGTGAGGATGAACGAGTACGCTACATCAATATTAAGCAAAAAGAAATAAAATCTATATCCGAGCCACATTGCTTCAATGCAAAACAGAACAATTTTTAAACGATTTAGCTTTTATCGTTAAATGAAAAGCTTGAACTTACAATTAGGTTAACAAGAAATTTCATAAATTGATTGTTAGTTGTTTTAAACCGCGTTTTCAGTAAAGTTTAAATAAAGTTGCTTGCAAAATATTAGGAATAGCAGACTAGGACTTGTCGTAAAAAGAAGGTATCGAGGGTATCACTACCCTAGCTAAAAGTGACAACATACCTTGGACAGTGCCTACTCTTTTAAGATAAAGGTTTGGTGACATGTTAACACGTTGAATTCACAACCTGCTTTAGCGAACACGTTGTAAAATGAAGTTTTACATTCATTTCCGCGAACAGCAGCTGAATATCACCAAATAGACAAGCCTTTTTGAGCTTTAATCTGAGCCGTTAAACGGCATGACGCTACAAAATCAGGTTAAAGAATTATGCCTTCAATGTTAATTAATGCAACCCAAGGTGAAGAACTTAGAGTTGCACTCGTCGATGATAATCGTGTTCTTTACGACTACATCACTGAACGTCCTGGCTTCGAAGAGAAAATTGGTAATATTTACTTAGGTGAGATTACCAGTATTGAACCTAGCCTAGATGCAGTTTTTGTCAATTATGGCAGTAAACGTCATGGTTTCTTGCCTCTTAAAGAAATTGCCCGGGAATATTTCACTACCCAAGATCCCGAAAAATTAGAACGTCCTAATATCAAAGAACTTCTGCGTGTAGGACAAAAAGTTTTAATCCAAGTGGATAAAGAGGAACGTGGCAATAAAGGTGCAGCATTAACCACTTTTATTAGCCTTGCGGGCTCATATTTAGTTCTTATGCCCAATAATCCTCGTGCTGGTGGTATCTCACGTCGTATCGAAGGTGAAGACCGAGAAGAGTTACGTGACATCCTGAGCAAATTAGATATCCCTGCAGATATGGGTTTGATAGTTCGCACTGCAGGTGTTGGAAGGTCCTTAGAAGAGTTACAGTGGGATTTAAATGTCCTTCTGAACTATTGGGAAGCTATCCGCAAAGCATCTGCAAATCGCAGCTCACCTCTTTTGATCCACCAAGAAAGCGATGTCGTGATTCGCGGCATTCGTGATTATCTAAGACAAGATATCAACAAAATTATCATTGATGATGAAAGCATTTTCGAGAAAGCAAAACATTACATTGAGCAAGTGAGACCCGACTACATCTCCCGCTTAGAATATTACAGCGAAAACATTCCTCTTTTCATACGGTACGAAATTGAACACCAAATTGAGCTGGCATACCAACGTACGGTTAGACTCAAATCCGGTGGCTCAATGGTTATCGATCATACCGAAGCATTGGTCAGTATTGATATCAACTCTGCCCGAGCAACTAAAGGTGGGGATATTGAGGAAACTGCTTTTAATACTAACTTAGAAGCTGCCGAAGAAATTGCTAGACAATTACGCCTACGAGATGAAGGCGGCTTGATTGTGATTGATTTCATCGATATGAGCTCGATTCGTCATCAACGTGAAGTAGAAAATCATTTGCGCAATGCATTAAGGCTCGATCGCGCTCGTGTCCAAATTGGTAAGATTTCACGATTTGGTCTTTTGGAGATGTCTCGCCAGCGTTTACGACCTTCGCTTCAAGAAGCCATCCAAGAAGTCTGTCCAAGATGTAACGGCCAAGGCGCAATTCGCAGCGTAGAATCATTAGCTCTCTCAATCATCAGAATGATCGAAGAAGACTCAATCAAAGAAAATACTGCACAGATTCAACTGCAATTATCCAATGAAGCTGCAACTTATATCCTCAATGAAAAGCGCGGGATCATTAGTGACATTGAGAAAAGACAACATGTTAGCATTCTGATCGTTCCGAATCCTAATATCCAATACCCTAACTATCACATTAAACGGCTACGAAAAACCGATTTAATCGAGCAATCAAGTAAGCTCCAAAAGAGTTATAAGTTAATAGAAAATACCGAAACTGAAGTCCCTGTCAAAAAAGAAACGATTGAAAAACCAACTGACCAGCCGGTAGTGAAAAACTTATTAACTGGTATAACGCCTGCGCCTAGCACCAAAAAACCAACCCAGGGTTTAATTAAACGATTATGGTCTAGCATGTTTGGTACCACCGCTACTCGCGAAAAAGAACCATCAACCGCACGTACTGGAACTCGGACTGGGTCACGACCACATCGACCACGAAAAGGTCACCATAAACAAAAACAACGTCACCCAAGTCACTCGAGTCATCCAAGACCTAGCACGCCTCAAACAGATAGACCAGCGATTGAAGAAAAGAAAGCGCAAACCAATTTTGAGCAAGGACGTGCACAAAGCCACACACAGAGCCCCAAGAGAGGTGAACGACCACCTAGAAGAGATCAAGGCTCAAAAGGTCCTACGGGAGATCAACGGCGACGCGAAGACCGTCCTTATAAATCAGAAGCTAAGCCAAAGCCTGAAGTAACTGAACAACTCCCTAAACCAGAAGTTACGCCAGAACCAAAACCGATGCCAAAAGCAGCTCCTGTGCCAGAAAAAAGAATAGAAGCCGAAGAACAGGCGCCTATTATCATTCGGCCTGAAGTCAAGAAAGAGCCTGCTACTGGTCAATCGAATGAAGCTTATGAAGCGCGTACCGAAAGAGAAAATGAAACCGAAAAATAGCGATTTATTTTGTAACATTGCTGCTTACAAATTCATCGCTCTCAAAGAGGATGAATTAGCAGCTCTTTGCAAAAGATTGAAAAAGACAGCAGCAGCATTAGAAATTAAAGGTACTATTTTACTCGGTACAGAAGGAATTAATTTATTCTTAGCAGCCAAGCAAGAAGCGATCGATCGGTTTCAAGAATATTTAGAAACCATACCGAACTTCCAGAATTTACCTTATAAATATAGCTATTCTGATTTCATTCCCTTCCATAAATTGTTTGTGAAAGTCAGAAATGAAATCGTGACCTTCAAGCAGGAAGATATCGACCCGCAGGAATTTACAGCCCCGTACATTTCACCTGAGGAACTTAAAAACCGGTTTTCCAATCCTGATGATATGGTTCTTCTGGATACACGTAATACATTCGAATTCGACATGGGAACCTTTGATGGTGCAGTCCATCTCAATATCGATAATTTCCGCGAGTTTCCCGATGCTCTCAAAAAACTTCCAGAATCCTCCAAAGAAAAGCCCGTTATTACTTTCTGTACCGGTGGCATACGTTGTGAAAAAGCCGCCGCTTATCTTTTAGTGCAGGGATTTAAAGAGGTGTATCAATTGCAAGGCGGTATTTTAAATTATTTTGAACACTGTGGCGGCGACCATTATCAAGGCGATTGTTTTGTGTTTGATGATCGTATTGCTGTTAATAGTGATTTAGAGCCAGTTGAAGGGGCTACTTTACCACCGAATAAATCTTAGACCGTCGTCCATCTATTCATCCAGGCTTCGGTCATAGAGCTTTTATTAAAATTTATTTTTTAAATTTTTTGGTGAACTTTCCTTTTTTGCTTTCTCTGCTTCTTCAGACAAGAGTGTTGCTGCTGACGTTGACGCTCCCTTTGCAAAAAAAGGACTTTGCGTTTTGCTTTTTTTATTTGAAGCTATGAGCTCTTCAAGTTCTTCTTCTCGTTCTTCACTCAATCCATTATTGGCAACATTAAGATGGGTTAATTGTTTGTTGCACCCCAACAAAAAGGCCCTTACTCCAACTTCTCCAAAGCAAAGAATTTTGGGAGCAGCAATTAAAAAGATTAAAAGCAAGTAGCTTATCACGTTCACAATATTGCCGCGATTATGATATAAATTACGATAAGATGATGTGTGGCACGTTAGGTGAGATCAACCCGGTAAACTGAAAATTATCGAAAAGAGCATACTTTATGAAGTTACGTAACATTGCCGCAGACCCTGATTGTGAATCTGAATGCTTTGTAGAGTTTCCTCTAGCTTGAATAACTTATTATAAACCATATTCAAGAATATGCGATTAGCAGGGTCACGGCTGTTCATGGCTATTAATAACGCTTTTAGCTCATCTATAATTGGCCTGTTATCTGTGTCAGTGATGGTAAAAAATAGTTTATTACTAATTGGATATATCTCACATGAACCACCATTCCTATCTGAATCGATTTTCTTTTCAAGAGCTTCTTTATCACCTAATATTCCTAAATAAACACCAAGTAATGAAAATACATCAATAGCAGTCGTTAATAAAGTGGCATTTTTTCTTCCGGGATCAACTAATAGATTGTGTAATTCGGGAGCTCGATAGCCTACGGTCACTCCGTTTATATATGTGACTGTTTTATTTACTTTCGTTGCAGAGCCAGCATCAATTAAAAATATTTCCAGAGGATTTTCTGCTTTAATGAGAATGTTTTCAGGTTTAATATCACAATGAATAAAATTTTTATTAGAAAATTTCATAGCAGCCTGTGCACAAAGTTTCATGATAGTAACAGCTTGCAGCAAACTTCTCATTTTGTGATGTAATAGATACTCAGAGAGACGAACGCCAGGAAATTTTCTCATGAAAAAAAAGGTATAAGTTTTTTCATCATTGAAAGCAATAATTCCTTTTCCTGCCTTGGGATAAACCGCATTTAAAGTTTGAAGTTCTTCTTGTGTACTCTTTAGTAAGCTTTCAAGAGGAGCATTAGTTGATTGTACTTTGCAAATTATTGGATCTTTTCGTTGGGTGGATTTCTTAAAATTAATTATATCATCATTTGAATATACATATACCACACCTATTGTCCCTGAAACATTAATATAAATGTCTTCGTTACCTAAAACTTCAAATTTATCTGGAAAATAGACAACACCTTGTCTACTACAGTTATGCCAAGGTCTACGGGCCAGTTTCTGCGAAAATACTACTTTTATAGTGCCAAATTGATAAATTATATCTGGGAAAAGAAAAGGTTTAGAAGTCGGGTATTTTTTTAAAATGACAGCTAAAGATTTTCCTATTTGATCTGTTATTTCTGTTTGTAAAAAATCTATATGGCATACATTTTTTTCTAAAATGGATATTTCGCAAGTGAGGCGATCCCGTTTTATGCGAGCAAAAATGCTATCTTTTATTTCACCATTTTCAAGATCTTCTAAAGGAAGTAAAATTTCAAATTCTGTAGCGCTGGTTCTCCTTATATGACATGAAACTTCAATCTGCTTATCATCAATAGTATATACATCAGGAGGTATTATATCGTCATCAGTAAAAACATCAAAACTATCCAACAAAGTTTCTATGATAGAAATTTCACTTTCATTGAAGGTGGGTTTGTAAAAATTAATTTTTACCAACATAAACACTATACTCCGATAATCTTCAGCCAGAATTATAATTGACCTGCCTGATAAAAAACTAGTTTCTAAGGTTATTAACACTTCAGGGCCTTGTTTCTTGGCTCAAGAATAGCACAGTTTGCTGTATAATCTGTTAAACTAGTCATCTGAATGTTGTTCAATCAGGCATCCGGCTTAGGGTGTAATGAGCATCATTCGAAATAGATAAAATTTTGTCATTGCAAGTGGTTTAAGCAGAATGAATGAAACTTTTCTCCATTTGGCAGTCTGATAAAACTCATGTGCATGCAAAGCGAATCCGCACCATCAACAGAAGATGCAAAAAGAAAATTCTTTCTTGCGATAACAAATGGAGTTAGTGATTGAAAAAAATTATTGATAAAAGAATGTAGTGGATGGATGGATAGCTTGCTCAGGTTTAATCATTTACGATGCCAATTATTATAGGTGAAAGATAACCATTGTTCTTCCAATTTGGTGGTACTGCATTATCAAGGGACTTGTTTTTTGATGACCGTATTGCTATTTAGAACCGGTTCCGGAGGGGCTAATCTGTCACCCAATAAATCATTATTAATTTATCTTATTATCATTCCAACCCTTACTTGTCATTCCCGCGAAAGCGCCTAGGCGTCAACTTAAGCTTTTTTTCCCTTCTCCCCCTGGCAGAAGGTGGCCGAAGGCCGGATGAGGCTCTCACCCTAAACCCACAAGTGGAAGAGAGGATAACGCTTAAGTTGACGCTTATGCGCAAATGACAAGTAAGAGCATGACAATGAGTGCCAGATCGGCAATTTAAGAGCTAGAATTACTTATTCTTCCTGCTCACAAGGCTGAGCCTGATCTTCCAGCATAATGGGGATGCCATCGCGGATCGGGTAGGCAAGTCTGTCATACTTGCAGATTAGAATCTGCTTTGGTTGCTCATAGACTAACTTTCCTTTGCAGATTGGACAGGCAAGTATCTCAAGTAGTTTTCTATCCATTAGTTACCTTTAAGAGTTGGTCGGGACGGCGGGATTTGAACCCACGACCACTTGCGCCCCATGCAAGTACGCTACCAGGCTGCGCTACGCCCCGTTCTTTATGATTTTAAGAGTCTAATTCATCAAGCACTAATTCGAGATTGCTGACGGTTTCTTGTAATAAATTATAATAAATTCTTTGTCCGGCATCTTTGCGATCATTGTTCAATTTCGATCGGGCGCCTTCAATTGTAAACCCTTGCTCATACAATAACGACATGATATCGCGTACCAACAAAACATCTTTACGCTGATAGTATCGTCGATTGCCTTTACGCTTAGATGGACTTAATTGAGGAAATTCTTGCTCCCAATAGCGTAGAACGTGGGATTTTAGGTTGCACAGTGTACCCACCTCGCCGATTGTAAAATAAAGCTTATCAGGAATTATTGGTAATTCCTGCTTAAGATTCTTCCTCCGGGTTCCTTTCTGATCCAGCATATTTTTCCACCCTGGCCTTTAATTTTTGCCCTGCTCTAAAAGTCACTACTCTTCTAGCAGTGATAGGTATTTCTTTGCCAGTTTTGGGATTGCGACCTGGTCTTTGTTTTTTGTCTCTAAGATTGAAATTACCAAACCCTGAAAGCTTAACAATTTCGCCTCTCTCTAAGGCATATCGAATTTCTTCAAAAAATAATTCCACAATTTCTTTTGCTTCGCGTTTATTCAAACCCAAAGTTCGGAATAAGTTCTCAGCTATATCTGCTTTGGTCAGCGCCATACCTAATCCCTCAATGTGGCATTAAAATCTTTATACAAAGCACTGATGATGTTTTGCATAGATTCATTAATCTCAGTATCAACTAAGGTGCGAGAGAGATGTTGAAATGTTAAGCTAAGCGCAATACTTTTCTTACCGGTTTCGATACCTTTGCCTTGATAGATATCAAAAATCTGGACATTTTTCAACAGATCCCCTCCCATGCTTAAGATTTTTTCCTTAAGTCTTTGCGCTTGGACATCAGCAGCGACGACTAAGGCCATATCGCGCTTAATTGCAGGAAACTTAGAGAGTGTCTCATACATTGGCAACGACATATCCATTATAGAATCTAAACTTAAATCAAACAAATAAAGTGACTGATTTATATCAAGTTCTTGGGAAATACTGGGATGTAATGCACCTAGCATACCAATCACTCGGTGCTGTTTGACGATGGCAGCCGCTTGACCCGGATGCAAAGCGGGATGTTCGAAACTCTCAAATCCATAACTATCTGTTTGTCCAGTTAATGATAAAATATTCATCACATCATTTTTAACATCAAAAAAATCAACAGATCGCGCAGATTCACTCCACTGCTCAGGATACAAAGGACCCGTGCATAAACCACCCAAGCGCAATTCTTGTTTTATCTTTTCAGGATCATTGATGAAGCATAAGCCGATTTCGAAGAGTCGAACCCGCTGTTGTTGCCGAGCATAGTTATGTAGAAAGGCTTGAATCAAACCCGGCCAATGATTCGTTCTCATCGTAGAAAGATCGGAAGAAATCGGGTTAACCAACACTAACGGATGCTGTTGCAGCATCAATTTTTTTTCAAGAGCAGGCGAAACAAAACTATAAGTTATTGCTTCTTGATAACCAGAATCCACCAACCGAGTCTTAACTTTTTGGAGATCTAGGACGGTTTCAGAGACAGGTAAAAAGGTCAGCTCTTCTGCGATTTTTTCCCCAGGAATTCGATCATAGCCATAGATTCTGGCAATTTCTTCAATCAGGTCAATTTCCTGATTAATATCTAAGCGATAACTTGGAGGAGTCACCTGCCACCCCTGGCCATGAGGGTTAACTTTCATTTCCAGACAGTTGAAGATATTGGTCACAACGTCATCAGCTAATGTGATTCCAAGTAGCTTAGTGATACGGTCTTTTCTTAAAATAATGGCTTCTTTGGATGAAGACTCCTGACCACATTCAAGCACCTCACCGATTTCTCCACCCACGATTTCATGAATTAATGCAGTAGCTCGTTCGATAGCAACTTTTTGTAATAACGGATCAACGCCTCTTTCAAACCGCTGTGACGAATCAGTAAATAATCCATAATGACGAGCAGTTTTGGTAATAATGCTGGAGTTAAAAAGAGCTGATTCTAAGAACAGGTGCTTTGTCTCAGAGGTGATACCGGATTCTTTACCCCCCATGATTCCCGCTAACGCTAGAGGTCGATTACCATCGGTAATAACCAAATCTTTATCGTTTAGCTCCAAGCGTTGTTCATCCAGCAAATCAATGACTTCACCAGGCTTAGCAAATCGAACTTCAATTCCGTTAGCAACATAAGACAGATCAAAGGCATGTAAAGGTTGACCTAGTTCAAGTAATACATAATTAGTTACATCGATGATAGCTGATAAAGGTCTAATGCCGCTTCGACGAAGTCGTTCTTGCAGCCACAAAGGGGTTTTAGCATTTGAGTCGATATTGCGAATCACCCGACCCACATAATGAGGGCAACCATCGGGAGCTGTAATTTTTATGGGTAGCTGTTCAGAAATAGTATGCGATACAGCAGTTAATGATGGCTTGGTCAAGCGCAGATCATTGATGGCAGCAACCTCTCGTGCAATTCCTTGAATGCTTAAACAATCGCCGCGATTGGGAGTTAATTGGATGTCAAAAATAGTATCATTCAAAGATAAATACTCTCGAACATCGACACCCAGTGGCGCATCAGCGCTAAGCACCATAATGCCGTCACTTGATTCAGCGATTCCCAACTCTTTTTCAGAACAGATCATTCCTTCTGATTCTACGCCCCGTAGCTTACTTTTCTTTATTTTAAAATTACCAGGCAGGATTGCATTGATTTTGGCCACGGGAACCTTTTGACCAACACTGACATTTGAAGCGCCACAGACAATATTGAGTGGAGTTTGATCACCAACATCTACTTGACAGACCCGCAACCGATCTGCATCGGGATGCTGTTTAGCTTCTAATACCTTGCCAACCACTACGCCCATAAATTCCCCCGCAACTGGCTCAAGACTATCTACTTCTAAGCCTGCCAAGGTAAGTTGCTCGGCAAGTTTTTCGGTTGCGACTTCCGGGTTGACCCATTTTCTTAACCACTCTTCACTGAATTTCATGGCAGAATCTTCTTAATTAAAATTGACTTAAAAACCGAGTATCATTATCGAAAAAAGTTCGAAGATCATTGACACCATAACGCAACATTGCCAAACGATCGATTCCCATCCCAAATGCAAATCCTGAGAATTCTTCGGTATCGATGCCGGCACTCGCTAATACTTTCGGGTGGACCATACCGCAGCCTAATACTTCCAGCCACCCTTCGCCTCGTTTGATATCAACTTCTGCGGAAGGTTCGGTAAATGGAAAATAAGAGGCACGAAATCTTAAAACCACCGATTTTTCAAAGAAGGCTTCTAAAAAATCTTGAATGTGGCCCTTTAAATTGGCAAATGAAATATTATGACCTATCACTAAGCCCTCTAGCTGGTGAAACATAGGGGTATGAGTTTGATCAGAGTCACAGCGAAACACTCGACCTGGTGTAATAACACGAAACGGTGGTTTGCGCTGTTCCATCGTGCGAATCTGAACAGGGGAAGTATGAGTACGCAATAACATGCCATTTTCTAAGTAGAATGTATCATGCATTGCTCTAGCAGGATGATCATCAGGGATGTTTAAAGCTTCGAAATTGTAATATTCATTTTCAATCTCAGGCCCTTCGACCACTTCAAAACCCATAGAAAGAAAGAGTTTTTCCAAGCGCTGACGAGTACGCGTGATCGGATGTAAATTACCAGATTGCATTCCTCGGCCAGGAAGTGTGATGTCAATGGTCTCACTTTGGAGTTGCTTATTGATCTCATCTTTTCGAAAAAAGTCAGTACGTTCTTTTATTTGGTCTTGAATTGCCTGTTTGGCAATATTCACTTCTTTACCAATGAGAGGTCTAACATCAGGTGCCAACCCGCCTAATTCCTTTAGAATTTCAGTCAACGAGCCTTTCTTGCCTAAATAATGGACTTTAAGGTTGTCAAGTTGCTGTAAATTCTCGACCTTGGCAATTTCTTGAAGGGCATTAGCCTGAAGTGCTTGGATTTTATCAACAATATCTTCTTGAGAGGTTTTATCTTGCATGATCAATACCATTTGAGATCCCATACAAAGAAAGCCGCATAGCGGCTTTCTAATGACTGTATACTTTTAAAAGTACTAGTGTGCTAGTGCCGATTTAGCCTGTTCTGCTAAAGCAGCAAATGCGGTTTTATCTGTCACCGCCAAATCAGCTAAAATTTTGCGATCGATATCAATGCTCGCTTTTTTCAAACCATTCATAAATTTGCTGTAAGACAGGCCAAACTGTCTAGCACCGGCATTAATACGAATAATCCACAATGCTCTAAAGACTCGTTTTTTATTTCTGCGGTCACGATAGGCGTATTGCTCAGCTTTAATGACGGCCTGCTTTGCAACTCGAAAGACGCGACTACGAGCGCCATAATATCCCTTCGCTTTAGCCAATACTTTCTTATGACGGGCCCGTGCGGTTACACCACGTTTAACTCTTGGCATGCTAATTCTCCAACGTTCAAGACCTCGAAAATGAGGAGGTTAATATATTTAATCTAATCTAATCAAAAGCATGCGGCAAACGCTTTTAACGTCGCTCTTGTTTACTAATGAATTAGGACGTAATTGTCTTTTTAATTTTTTAGTTTTTTTAGTCAAGATATGATTGCGAAAAGCACGGCGTTTCTTAAGACCACCCGCAGTCGCTTTAAAGCGCTTCGTGGCGCCTCTATTTGATTTTAGTTTTAACTTAGCCATGGTTCCCCCAAATACAAACGGTACATTTTAATAAAAATTCAATATATTTCAAACAATTATTTTGTTCAGATCACTTTTCTCAGTCGTCCGCGACTTAATAGGCAATTAAAAATTCCAACTTTATCCCTCTCCCGCAAGCGGGAGAGGGATAAAACAGACTAGCGCTTAGGCGCAATAATCATGATTATTTGTTTACCTTCCAGCTTAGGCTGCTGTTCAACCCCACCGATTTCTACTAGCTCAGCTTCTATTTTCTTAAGTAGATTTAAACCCAACTCTGGATGCATTAGCTCTCGGCCACGAAAACGTACCGTTACCTTGACCTTGTCACCATCTTCAAGGAATCGAGTAATACTCCTGATCTTAACGTTATAATCGCCTATATCGGTAGTAGGACGAAGCTTTATTTCTTTAACCTGGGTTTGTTTTTGTTTCTTCTTTTGAGCAGCTTTCTTTTTACTGATTTCGAAGATGTGCTTGCCAAAATCCATGATTCGGCAGACGGGGGGCTCGGCATTAGGTGCGATTTCGACCAGGTCTAAGTCTACAGCCTCAGCTCTGTCTAAAGCATCTCGTAAACTTACCACACCTACTTGGCTACCATCTTGATCCACGAGTCTAATGTTGGGAGAAGTAATCCCCTGATTTACACGAATTGACTTGTCTGACTTAATTTTTGTCCCCTCCGGTTCTACTTAAAAGTTCACATTCACGGTCTAATTGGGTAATTAGATCCGCTAATGTCATTGTACCTAGATTAGCACCACTTTGCGTCCGCACTGCAATCATTTCTTGCTGTGCTTCGCGATCACCAATCACAATTTGATAAGGGATTCGTGCTATCGTATGTTCTCTGATTTTAAAGCCGATTTTCTCATTTCTCAAGTCCGCCGTCACCCTATAATCTTTTCTTTTCAGCTCAGAAACCACTTTATTCACATAATCTTTCTGATCATCAGTAATGTTCATGACCACAATTTGCACAGGGGCTAACCAAAGAGGTAAATTTCCGGCGTAATGCTCTAGAAGTATGCCGATGAACCGCTCAATAGAACCAAAAATGGCTCGATGTAGCATCACGGGCGTTAGTTTATCACCATTTTCAGCCACAAAAGAGGCAGCTAGTCGCTCAGGCATTGAAAAGTCGACTTGCATCGTGCCACATTGCCAAACACGTCCGATTGAATCTTTTAACGAAAACTCAATTTTAGGACCGTAAAAAGCTCCTTCACCTGGAAAGTAGTCCCAAGGAATATTCATTCTGTTTAAAGCTGTGGCTAATGCTGCTTCCGCCTTATCCCAAACTTCATCAGATCCTACCCGCTCGTCAGGACGGGTTGATAATTTAATAATGACGTCTTTAAAACCAAAGTCAGCATAAACACTGTAAAGTTCTTCGGTAAAAGCAATAATTTCATCTTGGATTTGGCTTTCAGAACAAAATATATGACCATCATCTTGCACAAAACTTCGCACTCTCATTAAGCCATGCAGAGAACCGGAAGGTTCATTTCGATGGCAAGAACCAAACTCTGCAAAACGAAGTGGCAAATCTCGGTAACTTTTAATCCCTTGTTTAAATATTTGAATGTGACAAGGACAATTCATCGGTTTAATCGCGTAGTGACGGTTATCAGCCTCTACTGAAAACATCTCGTGCCCGAACTTTGCTAAGTGCCCTGATTTCGCCCAAAGACTATTGTCGACCAGTTGCGGTGTTTTTACTTCTTGATACCCTGCTCGCAGCTGTCTTTTACGAATATACTCAACGATCTGATTGTAGATTGTCCAGCCATGTGGATGCCAAAAAACCATGCCCGGGGCGATTTCTTCAAGATGGAACAGATCCATCTTCCTAGCAAGCTTCCGGTGATCACGTTTTTCTGCTTCTTCTAAGCGCTTTAAGTAATCAACTAAAGCATTTTTATTTGGCCAGGCGGTACCATAGATGCGTTGTAACATTTCATTATTTGAATCGCCCCGCCAATAGGCTCCCGCCACTTTAGTTAATTTAAAGGCTTTTAAAAGACTGGTTCGCGGAATATGCGGCCCTCGACATAGATCAACAAAATCGCCTTGCTTATAAATAGTCAGGGTTTCGTCTTGTGGAATATCTTCGATGATACGAGCTTTATATTCTTCCCCTTTGTCACGAAAGAATTTTATGGCTTCATCTCGACTGATAGCTTGGTGAGTGACTTCAAAATCTTTATTCGCCAATTCAGTCATTTTAGCTTCGATTTGAGGCAAATCTTCTAACTTAAATCCTTCGGGATAGGAAAAATCATAATAAAAGCCATCTTCAATCACAGGACCGATCGTAACTTGCGCTGAAGGGTATAATTCCTTTACAGCATGAGCTAATAAATGAGCGGTTGAGTGTCGAATAATTTCCAAACCCTCTGAGTCTTGGTCTGTGACCAGCTCTAAAGTGGCATTATTATGAAGCTGATAAGAAAGATCGACTAATTTGCCATCAACTTTAGCGGCTAAAATAGTTGCTTTCGGTTTCTTCGAAAGACTGTTGATCACTTCCTGAATTGTGACAGGCTGATCGAATGTTTTTTGACTACCATCGGGTAAAGTAAGCACGGGCATTTTACATCCATTCAATAATAATGGTAGGCACGAGTGGGATCGAACCACCGACCACCACCATGTCAAGGTGATGCTCTACCACTGAGCTACGTGCCTAGAAACTAAAAATACTAAATTGAATCAATAAAGATATCATCCTAAATCTTAATCCGCAAACTTTGCTTATAGCCAGTGTAGCCTGGGTGAAACCCAGAAAAGCTAAAATCTAATTTCCTGGGTTTCATCCAGACTACGCTTTAGATTTTCGAAGGCTGCAATCGCTTCAATGAACGTCGACCCATAAATTTCGAGCTTCTTCTCCCCCACCCCACTGAGCTGTAAAAATTCGGAGCGGTTACGAGGTTTCTGGGCTGCCATTTGCCTCAAAGTTGAATCACTAAAAATGATAAATGGAGCGACATTGGCGGCTTGGGCTAGCGATTTGCGCAGCTTCCGTAATTCTTCGAAAAGTAAGTCATCCGGTGAGTGGCTTTGCGGTAAGATTACTTTATTTTTTTTGGTAAGAGCTTCGGTTTGAGAAGCTCTGAATTTAGCAAGATAAAGCTTTTCCTGGCCTGTTAACACCGGCCTTGCTCTTTCTTTAAGTTTTAAAATGGAGTAATTGGCGACATCTTGTTCCAGCAATCCGCGATGTACTAATTGTCGAAAAATGCTATGCCATTGCTCTTGATTTAGATGTCGTCCAATAGCGTAGACACTCAATCGTTCATGACCCAAATCTTTTATTCGTTTACTTTCGGCGCCGCGTAAAACATCGATGACATAACTGACGCCATAACGCTGACCCACGCGGTAGACGCAAGATAATGCCTTACGAGCGTCTTCGGTGGCATCATAAGTTTCAGGTGGCTTTAAGCAGATATCACAATTTTGACAATCTTGATCAAGGTCTTCTTCAAAATAATTTAATAAAACACGGCGACGACAGCTTAGCGCTTCCACAAACTGAGTCATCATGTTGAGTTTGTGCATTTCGATACGCTTTTGATCTTCATTGCGATTTTGGGTAATAATGCCACGCGCTACCGCCACATCTGCTAAACCATATAAAAGAAGTGATTCAGAAGGCAAACCATCTCTTCCTGCTCGACCCGTTTCTTGATAATAAGATTCGATATTTTTTGGCAAATCATAATGGGCAACAAAACGGACATTGGGTTTATCGATACCCATGCCAAAGGCAATTGTCGCTACGACAACGTCAATGTCGTCTTTTTGAAACATTTCTTGGGTTTTTTGTCGGACTTGAGTACTTAACCCTGCATGATAAGGCAATGCTTTAACACCTTCTTTATCGAGCTTTTCAGCAACCTCTTCCACGCGATTACGTGTTAGGCAGTAGACTATTCCAGCCTCTGCTGTTCGACGTGTAATGAATCTAAGCAATTGCTTGAATGGTTGATGCTTTTCTAACACTGTGTATTGAATATTGTGGCGGTTAAAACTGCCGAGGTGACAATCGGGCTGTTCGAGGTTGAGTTTGGCAGGGATATCAAGCCGCGTTTGTTTATCTGCCGTGGCAGTGAGCGCCAGCATTGGGACATTGGGAAATAATTGTTTCAACTGCCCTAGTTGTAAATATTCTGGACGAAAATCAGGTCCCCATTGTGACACGCAGTGAGCTTCGTCAATCGCAAATAATGAAATTTGAAGTTTTTTAAGATGCTCTAAAAACCAAGGAGTCATTAAGCGTTCGGGGGCGATATATAAAAGATCTAACTGTTCGTGCAATAACGAGGTTAAAACTTGATGCGCTTCCTTGGAAGTCAAGGATGAATTATAAAAAGCAGCAGCCACACCATTTGACAGCAATGCTTGAACCTGGTCTTGCATTAATGAAATCAGCGGCGAAACAACAATTCCGACCCCCGGTCTGATCATAGCGGGAATTTGATAACAAAGAGATTTGCCGCCACCTGTGGGCATGAGTACAAAATTATCTTTGCCCTCTAAGACGCTTCTTACCACTGCATGTTGTAGCGGCCGAAAACTATCGTAACCAAAAACATGCCGTAACAGCTCTTCCGCACCTTGCTTATCGTTATTATCCATTGCTTTTTTTTTAAACTTTTATAAGGCGTCTATCATTGCTTTAATTGTTATATCACGCAACTTTTTTACTTCATTAACTTTAATGTTGAGCGGTGGCAACCAATAAAGCGTATTACCTAATGGACGTAAAAATGCTCCCGCTTTCACAGCTGATTGATACACCGCATACCCTGCCCGATCTGATTTGCAAGGAGTTATGATATCAGCTGCGACCACGCCACCGATATACCGTATATTTTGGAGTTTTTTAGTTTTCTCTTTAACGATCATCATGTTGTCAAATAAAAGAGGCTCAAGCTCTTGAACTTGATCAAGCACTCCTTCGTCCGCTATCACTTGCAAGTTTTCTAATGCTACGGCAGCCGCTAGGGCATTACCGGTATGAGTGTGAGAATGTAAGAATGACCGGCCAAGTTCGTAGTCGCTATAAAAAAGATGATAAATTTCTTCGGTCATCATCACAGCGCTCATCGGTAGAAAGCCTGCCGTCAGACCTTTACCTAAACACACAATATCAGGTGTCGCATTGGCATGTTGGTAAGCGTACAGCTGACCAGTTCGACCAAATCCGGTCATGATCTCATCAGCAATTAGATAGACATCATTGGCTCGGCACCATTTTGACAGTCGCGTTAAAAAATCTTGACTATAAATGAGCATACCGCCAGCACCTTGCAAAATGGGTTCGATAATGATGGCGCTCAGCGTGTCTCGCAGCTGTGTAAGTTGGGGCTCGATCAAAGCCCAGTGGTCAGCACAACAATGCCACAAAGGATCTTCTTTCGATGAAACGTAAGGAATGTTTTCGATGAACTGCACTTTTGGCAATAAGCTTTGATACGGAGCGCGATAGAGCCCCAAATCACTGACGGCAAGCGCAAACAAAGTCTCGCCATGATAGGCATTGATCAAAGACGCAACTTGAGTTTTCTGTGGCTGTCCTTTATTAATACGACCATGCGTCACTAATTTTAAAGCCATCTCCACCGCGCATGCCCCATCGGACGCATAGCAAATTTTAGTGAGATGTGCTGTCGAACGAGTCAGCCGTTGCGAAAGCTCAACAATAAGCTTATTAGTCGTATTAGCTAACAATACATGTTCAAACTTTTCAGCTTGCTTAAGCAATGCTGCCTTTAAACGGGGATGACCGTGCCCTAAATTTTTGCACCACCAACTCGAAATCGCATCGATGACTTCCGAACCATCATCAAGTATTAGATTTACTCCTTGAGCCGCAACTACCGAAATAGGTTTGAATGTTTCATAATCTTTCATCTGCGAACAGGGATGCCATAAAACAGCTTGATCAGCAGCTGCTAAATCTTCCTCTTTGGTCATATTTTGATCACCTGTCTATTTTATATTTATAATTTAGTTGACAACTAAGCCGAAGGCAATATGATTCGCCAAAAGTAAGGAAAATAATAATGGCACCAACAACTGCCCTAAGAACCGATTGGGAATTCGAAGAAGTTCAAAAAATTTATGATCTACCTCTTATGGATTTACTCTACCAAGCTCATACCGTTCACCGTACTAATTTCGATCCCAACACAGTACAAACTTCCACTCTAATTAGTATCAAAACGGGAGCCTGTCCTGAAGACTGCAAATATTGTCCACAAAGTGCACGCTATCAAACTAATATCGAAATCGAAAAGTTACTACCACTCGAAAAAGTGTTGAGTTATGCAACAAGAGCAAAAGAAAATGGCGCGACTCGTTTTTGCATGGGAGCCGCTTGGCGAAACCCTAAAGCAAAAGATTTAGCAAAAGTTTGCGAGATGATTAGCGAGGTTAAAAAATTAGGACTACAAACTTGCGTCACCTTAGGGATGTTAACGCTCGAACAAACTGAAGAATTAAAAAAAGCAGGATTAGATTATTATAATCATAACTTAGATACCTCTCCTGATTATTATTCAGAGATAACAACGACCAGAAGCTATCAAGATCGCTTAGATACTTTATCTAACTTACGGAAAGCACAAATCAAAGTCTGCTGTGGCGGCATTCTAGGTATGGGTGAATCACGAGCACAACGGATTTCATTTTTGCTAGCTCTTTGCAATCAAGAAGCACATCCTGAAAGTGTGCCGATTAATCTGTTAGCTCGAGTAACTGGTACACCGCTTGAAAATATAGAAGACTTTGACAGGATTGAATTTATTAGGACAATCGCGACAGCAAGACTACTCATGCCGAAATCTTTTGTCAGATTATCTGCAGGTCGTTATAACATGAGTGATGAAATGCAGGCTTTGTGTTTTTTTGCCGGTGCAAATTCTATCCATCATGGTGAAGAAAAGTTATTTATTACAGACAACCCATCGATTAGGGAAGATCAACAATTATTACAGCGATTAGGGATGATCTCTTACGACCAAGTCACTTTGAGTGAAGTAGAATGCTCCTCACAAAATTAGAAGAATCATTAATTCAACGAAAAAATAATTTTGAATTTCGAGATCATAGTGTCCAAGGAAAAAATTATCTATCCTTTGCAACCAATGATTACTTAGGCCTGGCGAATCACCCTGCAGTTGTAAGTGCCTGCGAAAATGCACTTAAAAAATACGGTGTTGGTAGCAGCTCTGCTTATTTGATTGCAGGCTATACGAAAGCTCATCAAGAACTTGAAGAAGCATTAGCTAATTTTTTAGGATTTAAAGCAACATTGGTTTTTTCATGTGGCTATATGGCTAACTTAGGAGTTGTGAGTAGTTTATTTAGCAAACATGATGTTATTTTTGCAGATAAATTAAGCCATGCTTCGTTAATAGATGGCGCCATTGCCAGTAAAGCTAACTTTAAACGCTACCCACATTGTGATGTCAACAGCTTAAATAATCTCTGTGAGTTAGACCAACAAAGTAATGGCAACAAATTAATTATTACTGAAGGTGTTTTTGGAATGGACGGCACGGTTGCTCCGCTTAAAGAAATTTCTGCAATAAGCAAGCGCAATAATGCTATGTTATTAGTCGATGACACCCATGGTATTGGTATTCTAGGTCATGAGGGACAAGGCAGTTTGAAAGCGTGTAACTTAGAAAGCAATTGTGCTGATATTCTGACTAGCAGTTTTGGCAAAGCCTTTGGAACTTACGGCGCTTTTGTGGCAAGTAGTCACGTTATCATTGAGAGTTTAAAGCAATTCGCACGAACTTATCTTTATACAACTGCTATTCCGCCCGCCATTGCTAGCGCGACCCTAGCCAGCCTTAACATTATCCAAACAGAAAACTGGCGACGCCAAAAATTGCTGGAACTTGTACAATATTTCAGATTATGCGCTAACCAATTAGGAATTCCGTTAACGTCATCGCAAACAGCAATTCAACCAATTATTTTAGGAAGCAGCGAAAAAGCTCTACGTGTTAGTCAATATTTGCAAGAACGAGGTTTAGTCGTCAAAGCTATTAGACCCCCTACTGTGCCATTTGCCAGCGCTAGAATTCGAATCTCGCTCACTGTTCAACACCAAAAACATCATATTGACTATCTTATGGAGAATTTAGTTCATGCTATTAACTCAGCCTAAGGGATTTTTTATTACTGGCACTGACACCAATGCTGGTAAAACGACCATTACTAAAATGCTAGTATCAGAATTTATCAGACGTGGTTACAACTCGATTGGTTGCAAACCAATTTCTTGTGTAGAAAACCTTGATTCTCATAATCATGATGGCGTTCATTATCTTGAAGTAAACTCTATCGATTTACCACTGAGCGTTATTAGCCCGGTACGTTTTAATTTACCGGTATCACCAAACATTGCAGCTAAGGCAAGTGGTAAGGAAATTTGCTTGAAAGAATTGAATCAACAGCTTCGACAATTTTATAATTTGCCACTTGATTATATATTCTTTGAAGGAATTGGCGGCTGGCGAGTACCGGTAAACGACAAAGAAACGGTTGCCGATTTGGTTAAGCTCTTACAAGTCCCGGTAATCCTGGTGGTGGGTTTAAGAGTTGGCTGTTTAAATCTTGCCATGCTTACCATGGAAGCCTTGATAAAGGATAATATGAAAATCGCTGGCTGGGTTGCCAATGTTATCGAAGAAAATACGCCGGTGATCGATGAACATATTGCAACACTTCAAGCAAGATTCGATGCCCCCTATTTAGGAATGGTGCCACATTTGGTCCCTAACGATAATGCCTGTCATATCGACGTCAGACCGCTGATTTAATGCCAAAAAACTATTGACCGAGTACAAGCTCGCAAGTAGTATAACTTCCATTCCCCGGTAGCTCAGTCGGTAGAGCAGGTGACTGTTAATCACTTGGTCGGCGGTTCGAGTCCGTCCCGGGGAGCCAATCTAATCAATGACTTACCTTACTTTCCTCGAAATCTAAAATATACGGTGCTAGGTTGGTGCTATGTTTGGGGGGTCTCATGTAATAAAATTTTGGCTCCTCCCCACTTTTGTGGGCGCTCACTAACCCAAGAGCACTTTCACCCTTAGCCGTTAATTTTCAAAATTACTAAAGCCACAAGCCCCTGTCTTTGAAAACAGCTCATCTTCCGATGCCCTTTCTGTTATACCGTTTTTTTGCGCTACACAATTTTTATGTATCTGTCCATCCCAAGGTTTAGGGTATTGCCTTTTAATCCTGTTTAATAAAACATGACTAATCCTACAGTAATGTAAAAAAATGGGAGGTCTATCGTGTTAACACCCGATTATAACTACTTCATAAAACTGGATAGCTGGTCAAAAAAAGAGGCTGCATTAATTATTAGTGGTTTAGAACCTGATCAATATCGTCATATTCGATTCGCCTATAAGCATTTGGATTTTGAGAAATATCCGGAACTAATTCAGGCTTATAAATTGTATAAATTATTTTTATCTATTGATTTTTATCGGCATCATGAATATCAGAGTCATCCTGTCGCTTACGTAGTTGAATGCAAGAAAAGAGATTGGTCGGTTCCTGATGAGCTTTTTAAATTGACAAGGGAGCGTTATGCAAAACAAATGGAGTTATCATCAGAGACTGCGATAGATCAAACAAAGGATGGCGATTGTTTGCAAAAAGAAAAGAACTATTTGCTTAAAACTTTGGGTAGTATGGTGATGATGTATATTTTTAAGCAAAAAAATTCAAGGCTGGGCGATTTAAAGAACGTTAATGTTTCTCAAGTAGTGGATGATATTCTTCAATTTTTAGAAAATAATAATTTAAAATTATATGGTTTAGGCAAAAGTAGCTTGAATAAAAGAATAGGAGACGGATTAAGATTAGTTAAGCGTGACCAGTAAAATCTACCCTTCAATTTGGAAAATAAGTTTTCCATTTGGAACACTTTCAAAATTACTTCACGCAAGATACCCCTGTATTTTTAATCATAATAAAAGCAGGAGTAT
>JAGVJZ010000066.1 GCA_020050845.1 Gammaproteobacteria bacterium | reverse complement strand
GCCATCAATCACCCGCAAGCGACTCTAATTCGAGCTTTGGCAGAAAAGATTACCCAGGCGACAGGAATGAAATTGGGTACTCTATCAGAGGGTGCTAATGCTGCCGGTGGTTGGTTGACAGGTATGATTCCTCATCGTGGTCCTGCTGGAATGTTGACCGGAGGTATTGGTGCCAATACTCTGGAAATGTTAGAGAATAAGTTAAAAAGCTATCTACTATTAAACGTTGAGCCTGAGTTAGATTTCATAAAAGGTAATCAAGCTTTTCAAGAATTGAGCCAAGCAGAGTTTGTGGTTGTTCTGTCCCCGTTTATGACCGAGGCCCAAGAACAGTATGCAGATGTCTTGTTACCCATTGCACCTTTTTTCGAAACGAGCGGCAGTTTCATTAATGCCTGTAACAATTGGCAGAGTTTTGAAGCGGTTACTAAACCTTTGGGGAATTCCAAGCCAGCCTGGAAAATTTTCAGAGTACTTGGCAACTTATTTCATCTAGAAGGTTTTGATTTTGTCGATGTGGCACAAGTGCGTTCGGAATTGAAAAAGATTCTTCATACCGTTCCTCGCACTAGCTACCATTTAGACACCAGCAAAGTTCATTACCAAGAGCCACAAGAAGGCTTGTTACGTTTGATTGAATGGCCGATGTATCATATCGATAATATCGTTCGGCGGGCTATTTCGCTGCAAGAATGGTCATTAGATGAAAACTTATTAGGTGCTCGAATCAATGAGAATGTTGCGAAACAATTTAATCTTAAATCGGGTGAATTGATTTCTGTCATCCAGAATGAAGATCAGCTAGACATACCCGTTTTCATTGATAATCGTATCGCGGGAGATTATGTCTTCCTTGCGGGTGGATTGGCTGCTACCAATGGTTTTGGTGAACATATGGGTCCGATTAAATTATTGCGAGGTCGAGCCGATGTGGAATGACATATGGATGATCACCTGGATCATTATTAAAATTTTATTCATCGTTATTCCTTTGCTTGGAGCCGTTGCTTATTTAACGCTAGCTGAGCGTAAAGTCATTGGTTACATGCAATCACGGCTTGGTCCTAATCGTGTTGGTGTTCTAGGGTTGGGTCAACCAATTGCTGATGGTTTAAAACTCTTATTCAAAGAATTAATTATCCCAAGCGCTTCAAATCGTTATCTTTTTATTTTGGCACCTATTCTGTCCATTGCTCCTGCTTTAGCGGCATGGGCTGTTATTCCATTTGATCGAAATTGGGTGGTGGCTGATGTTAATGCCGGTATTTTGTTCTTATTCGCAATGACCTCGTTGAGTATTTACGGCATATTAATATCAGGGTGGGCTTCCAACTCTAAGTATGCATTTTTAGGGGCGCTACGCGCTGCGGCACAGACTGTTTCTTATGAAATCGCTATGGGGTTTGCGCTTGTTGGAGTGCTTCTTGCCTCCAATACCATGAATTTTTCTGAAATTGTCCAACATCAAAGTGGTGGTATTTGGCATTGGTATTGGTTGCCTCTTTTGCCTTTATTTGTTGTTTACTGGATAGCTGGTGTTGCGGAAACTAATCGTGCCCCCTTTGACGTAGCAGAAGGTGAATCCGAGATAGTGGCAGGTTTCCACGTTGAATATTCAGGAATCATGTTTGCAGTTTTCTTTTTAGCTGAATATGCTGCCATGATATTAGTATCCACCGTCGCTGCCATTGTATTTTGGGGTGGGTGGTTGTCACCGTTTGAAGGTATTCCTTTTTTACAATCATTCTTTTCCTATGTGCCAGGTATAATTTGGCTACTCTTAAAAACCAGTTTATTTCTATTTCTTTATATCTGGATGCGAGCCACATTTCCTCGTTATCGTTACGATCAAATCATGCACCTAGGTTGGAAAGTGCTGATTCCAGTGACCTTAGTTTGGATATTTGTGGAATCATTTGCGATCGTTTTCAAAATAGGTCCTTGGTTTACATAATCTATTTTTAATAAACTCTCCTTTGCATAGAAAGGAGAAAAATGAGGCGTACCGAAAAACATGAGATCTTTTAAAGATATTGCAAAAAGTTTTTTACTTTGGGAATTATTCCAAGGCTTGGCGGTGACCTTGCGCGCATTTTTCAGTAAAAAAACTACGATTCTCTACCCTGAGGAGCAGACACCCATTTCGCCTCGTTTTCGCGGTATGCTAGCATTACGACGGTATGCTAACGGTGAAGAACGTTGTATTGCTTGTAAGCTTTGTGAAGCAGTATGTCCAGCTTTAGCCATTACCATCGAAGCTGCTCCTCGAAACGACGGATCACGTCGAACGACTCGCTATGATATTGATGCTTTCAAATGTATTTACTGTGGTTTTTGTGAAGAAGCTTGTCCTGTAGATGCCGTGGTGGTGACTCCGGAGTCACATTACACAATTTATGAACGTGGCGATAATATTTTCACCAAGGAAAAATTATTGGCAGTTGGTGATTTGTTTGAAAAACAAATTGCAGCAGCACGTATTGAAGACTCAAGGGAAAAATCATTATGAATATTCAACAGATTATTTTTTGGTTTTTTTCCGTCGCTTTAATTGGTTCTGGCGTAATGGTGGTCACTGCGCGCAATCCGGTTAGAGCTGTGATGTTTTTAGTGTTGGCGTTTATCACTAGTTCAGCCTTGTGGATGATGTTGCAAGCCGAGTTTTTATCGCTAGTTTTAGTTTTCGTTTATGTTGGTGCGGTGATGACTTTATTTTTATTTGTGGTGATGATGATCAATATTGACTTAGCCTCACTAAAGCAAGGCTTTGTTCGCTATTTGCCGCTTGGAATTATCGTTTCAGCTTTCCTAGCTGGACTTATTCTTTATGTGCTGACTCCAAAGCACTTTCCAACTGGAGTCGATACGCAAATGGTAATGCAGCCTGCAAACTACAGTAACACTAAAGATCTTGGGAGTGTTTTATACACAGAATATGTTTATCCCTTTGAAATCGCAGCAGCGATCTTATTAGTGGCGATCGTGTCCGCCATTAGTCTTGCTTTCCGAGGAAGACAAAATAGCAAGTCGCAAAATATCAGCGAACAAATTGCTGTGCAAAAAAAGGATCGCTACTACGTTGTTAACCTGAGACAGAAAAAATCATGATACCGTTATCTTATTATTTAATAGTCAGCACAATTCTATTCAGCTTAAGTCTGGCCGGAATTTTTTTAAATCGCAAAAATGTGATCGTTTTATTGATGTGCATTGAATTAATGTTCTTAGCAGTTAATACTAATTTCGTCGCTTTCTCACAATACTTGCACCAATTAACTGGGCAAGTTTTTGTCTTTTTCATTTTAACCGTTGCTGCTGCCGAAGCTGCCATTGGTTTAGCAATTCTAGTCGTATTGTATAGAAATCGCGGTACTATCAACGTTGAAGAATTAGATTTACTCAAGGGGTAATTTCGTGCAAACACTGGTTTACAACCTGACTTTAGCAATTATCTTATTTCCACTTGCTGGGGCACTTATTGCAGGAATTTTAGGCAAGCAAGTTGGTAAAGTGGGTGCACAATATGTGACTATTGGAGGTGTTGCGGTCTCTTTCCTTTGCTCATTAGTTCTTTTTAAATTATATATTTTTAATCACATTCCCAGTGTTAATGAAACTATATTTACTTGGGGAATCTCCGGTGCTCACACGTTTAACGTTGGTATATTAATTGATCAATTGACAGTGTTAATGATGGTCACAGTCACTGCCGTTTCTTTATTAGTTCATATCTATAGTATTGGTTATATTGAAGGTGACCCAGGTTATCAGCGATTTTTTGCTTACATGTCTTTGTTCACCTTTTTTATGTTGATGTTAACTGCCGGCAATAACTTCTTAGTGTTATTTTTCGGCTGGGAAGGCGTTGGTCTTGTCTCGTATCTTTTAATCGGTTTTTGGTTTAAAAAAGAATCAGCTTGCCAAGGTAGTTTAAAAGCTTTCTTGGTTAACCGAGTCGGTGATTTTGGATTTTTACTCGGAATTGCCGCTATTTTTGCCTTTTTTGGTAGTATTGACTACGCTACGGTCTTTACTTTAGCGCCTACTTTTTCCACGGATACGATTAGCATTCTACCTAATGTCCAATGGTCTCTTATCACAATGATCTGCATCTTATTGTTTATTGGAGCCATGGGTAAATCCGCACAGATTCCATTACATATTTGGTTGCCTGAATCAATGGAAGGTCCTACTCCGATTTCTGCTCTGATTCATGCTGCGACCATGGTAACAGCTGGTATTTATATGGTCGCTAGAATGTCACCCTTGTATGAACTTTCCCCAACTGCACTCGGGGTGGTATTAGTCTTTGGTGCGACTGGAGCATTGTTCCTAGGCGCTTTGGCGTTGGTAGAAAATGATATCAAACGAGTGATCGCCTTTTCCACCATGTCACAATTGGGGTATATGATGGCGGCTAATGGTGCTTCAGCTTATGCTGCTGGCATGTTTCATTTGGTGACCCATGCGTTCTTTAAAGCCTTATTATTCTTAGCTGCAGGTGCTGTGATACTGGCGACACATCACGAGCAGGATATGCGCAAAATGGGCAATTTGCGAAAATATCTGCCAATTACTTACATTACTTTTCTAATTGGTGCCTTATCGCTAAGCGCTATTCCACCATTTTCCGGTTTTTATTCCAAGGATGCCATTATTGAGGCAGTTGAGCGGGCCAATATGGTACCGGGTGCTCATTACGCTTATATCTGTTTAATGTTGGCAGTTTTTGTCACAGCGTTTTACATCTTTCGAGCCTTATTTATGACCTTTCATGGTAAAAGTCATAGTCATCATGAGGAGGAAATTAAGGAACCACGATGGGTGGTATTAGTGCCTCTTATTGTTCTAGCAGTCCCATCCTTTATGATTGGATTAGTCCTGGCGAAACCGATGTTATATAGCCACAATCCTCTACTAGGAAATTCTGTTTACGTGGCTCCAGACCGAGATGTTTTAGCCCAAATGGCTCATGATTATCATGGTGTCTTTGCAAGTATTGGTCATGCCTTTTTCAGTCTACCTTTGTGGTTAGCCCTCGCTGGAATTGCCAGTGCTTGGGTGTTTTATGTGCGTTTACCAGAACTTCCCGGCATGATTCAGCAACGTTTTCGTCTGATGTATCGCGTTCTTGTGGATCGTTATGGCATTGATGCGCTTAATCAATTAATTTTTGTTCGTGGCAGTCAGCGGTTGAGTAATTTTCTATACCAAACAGCTGACATGAAAATCATCGACCATGGTCTGGTTAATGGTACAGGAAGGGGTGTAACAAGATTGGCTCGAATTTTGAGGCATATCCAATCTGGCTATTTATACCATTACGCATTTGCCATGATTATTGGACTATTCGTATTGTTAGTTTGGATGTTATTGGGATAAATTGGATGATTGGGAATTTACATATATTAAGTTTACTCATTTGGATACCCGTCTTAGGCGGAGCGTTGGTTTTAGCCGTTGGCGATGAAAGACATAGCGAGCGTGCACGAATTCTTGCGTTAGCAATTACTTTGGTTTGTATATTACTTTGTGTCCCACTTATTGCTCAGTTTGATATTTATAGTACCGGCTGGCAATTTCGAGAGCATTTAGCGTGGATACCAACGTATAAGATTCATTATGATCTTGGCGTTGATGGAATCTCCATGCCTTTAATAGTCCTAACTACCTATACGACGTTACTCGTTATTCTGGGATCTTGGACCACAATTAAGTTTAAAGTCTCACAATATCTGGCAGCTTTTTTAGTCATGCAAGGCATGATCATCGGCGTGTTTGCCTCTTTAGACTCCATTTTGTTTTATGTATTTTGGGAAGGAATGCTGATTCCAATGTACTTAAGCATTGGTATTTGGGGCAGTGAAAATCGTTCCTACGCGGCAATCAAATTTTTCTTATTTACATTTTTAGGTTCTGCCTTGATGTTAATCGCCCTTTTATATTTGGGCTTAAAAGCCGGAAGTTTCTTCATCCCAGATTTTTATGCATTACCACTCAACCGAAGTGAGCAGATATTAATATTCTTAGGATTTTTGTTAGCATTTGCAGTCAAGATACCTATGTGGCCGGTCCACACATGGTTACCTGATGCTCATACTGAGGCACCCGCAGGAGGTTCGGTCATCTTAGCTGCCTTGATGTTAAAAATTGGTGGTTATGGTTTTCTAAGATTTAGTTTGCCGATTACTCCAGATGCGAGCCATATGTTGGATTGGGTCATGATTGTCTTGTCGTTGATCGCTATCGTATACATTGGCTTCATTGCAATAGCCCAAACAGATATGAAGCGCTTAATTGCTTATTCTTCCGTAGCACATATGGGTTTTGTCACCTTAGGTTGTTTTATGGTCTACCTTATTTTTGGTCGTACCGGTAATGTGCAAGAAGCTTATATGAGCTTAGAAGGGGCGATGGTGCAAATGATATCCCATGCCTTCGGTGCGGGAGCCATGTTCTTAGGGTTTGGCATGCTTTACCAGCAATATCATACTCGGCGAATCAAAGATTTTGGTGGCATTGCCAATACCATGCCAATTTTTTCAGCTTTCTTCATGGTTTTTGCCATGTCAAACGTAGCATTGCCTGGCACTTCAGGGTTTGTAGGAGAGTTCATGGTAATCACGAGTGCTTTTAAAGCCAGTTTCTGGATTACCTTTACCTGTGCTTTAACCTTAATCATTGGTGCGTCTTATACACTCTGGATGTACAAAAGAGTATTTTTTGGAGTAATAGCGAATGATCGAGTTGCAAGCTTAGAGGATGTGAAATGGTTAGAGATCGGAATTTTTATCTTGATGGTAATCCCTATTGTGTGGATTGGGATTTATCCTAAACCATTATTGAGTGTCTTCCATACTTCAATTGGAAACATATTAGAACTTGGCTTGAGAAGTAAACTTTAAGTTGGAACTAGCGATGATAGATAGCATCAATTTTATGCCGGCGGTGGCTGAAATTTTTATTCTCATAATGGGAAGCCTGACTCTGTTGGCAGGTGTTTTTGTTAAGAATGAAAAACTTTCCGATATTACCTATTACCTCGTGCAATTGACCCTAATTATCGCAACGATATTATCCATAATGCAATTTGGTGGTCCCAAAGTGCTCACTTTGAGTGATTCGTTTGTTCAGGATAATTTTGCAATATTGTTGAAAGTGGTCATTTATATTTGTGGCTTTTTCGCTTTCATCTATTCAAGACAGTATCTACGTGAAAAAAATATACCTTTTAATGAATTTTATATTTTAGGCCTGTTTTCGATATTAGGAATGATCATCTTAGTTTCATCCTATAACTTTTTAACGCTATTCTTAGGTCTGGAATTAACGTCTCTACCCATCTATGCACTGGTTGCTTTGCGTCGTGATTCTGGAATTTGCAGTGAAGCAGCTATCAAATATTTCGTCATTGGAACCATGGCGACTGGTCTTTTATTGTTTGGATTGTCGATGCTGTATGGCGCAACAGGAACAATTCAGTTAGATCAAGTAGCAAAAGCCATTGCTGACACCATGTCGCAACAGAAATTAATTTTGATTCTAGGATCCGTATTCGTAGTGGTGGGAGTCACTTTCAAGCTAGGCGCTGTTCCTTTTCATATGTGGGTACCCGATGTTTATGAAGGCGCACCCAGCCCAGTGACATTATTTTTAGCAAGTGCTCCCAAAGTTGCCGGGCTTGGGATGGCTATTCGCTTATTAGTCTTCGCAATGCCAGACTTACTTCACCAATGGCAACAGCAATTGATATTGATCTCGGTCCTATCGATTAGCATTGGTAATATTGTTGCAATCGTCCAAGCTAATCTTAAACGTATGCTAGCTTATTCATCAATTGCCCATATTGGCTATATGCTACTGGGACTAATTGCGGGCACACCACAAGGTTATGCTTCGGCTACCTTTTATATGATTGCTTATGCGGTAATGACCTTAGGAGCTTTTGGTCTAATTGTCATATTGAGTCGATCTGGTTTTGAAATGGAAAGCATCG
>JAGVJZ010000075.1 GCA_020050845.1 Gammaproteobacteria bacterium | reverse complement strand
CAGCAAACGGTCAACTCCAAAGGCAATACCGCCATGGGGTGGAGCACCATATTTTAAACCACTAAGCAAATGATCAAACTGTGCATATGCTTCTTCTTCTGAGATACCAAGAAGTTTGAAAACGGCTTTTTGCAAAGCAATATTATCGATTCGAATGGAACCACCACCAATTTCATAGCCATTTAACACCATATCGTACGCTCTAGATAAGGCGTTGCCTGGATCATTCAATAGTGCTTCTGGATCTTTAATCGTGGGCGACGTAAATGGATGATGCAAAGACTCCCAACGCTTAGTAATGTCGTTATACGCAAACATAGGAAAGTCGATTATCCAGACTGGACGCCAACCACCTTCTACAAGTCCCTTGTCCTGTCCAATTTTGACACGCAATGCCGCGAGTGAATCGTTCACAACGCTGGCTTTATCTGCCGCAAAAAAGATGATATCTCCATCTTTAGCTGCCACACGGGTCAAAATAGCTCGCACAATATTTTCAGGAATAAATTTCAAAATCGGAGATTGTAAACCCTCGAGGCCTTGGTCGAGATTATTGACTTTAATATAGGCCAGTCCCTTCGCGCCATATTTCGCAACAAATTGAGTGTAATCATCTATTTCTTTCCGACTTAACTCTGCGCCTTGAGGTATCTTTAGCGCCGTTACCCGACAAGCAGGGTTATTGGCCGGATCTGCAAAAACCTTAAATTCAACATTTGCCAACAAGTCTTTCACTTCCACGAGTTCGAGTGGAATACGCAAATCAGGACGATCAACCCCAAAACGGTCAATCGCATCTGCATAGCTCATACGCGGAAAAGGATCAGGTAAAGCCACATTCATAACATCGGCAAATAGACTTCGGATCATCTCTTCCATAAGATTCATAATGATTTCTTCATCGATGAATGACATCTCGATGTCGAGCTGAGTGAATTCTGGCTGTCGATCGGCACGTAAATCCTCATCACGAAAACACTTCACAACCTGATAATAGCGGTCAAAACCAGCCACCATTAGTAACTGCTTAAAGAGCTGTGGTGATTGGGGTAAGGCATAAAAATGACCTGGACTCACTCGACTTGGAACCAGATAATCGCGAGCACCTTCGGGTGTCGATTTTGTTAAGAAAGGAGTTTCGACATCAATAAAATGACGTTCATCTAAAAATCGCCGTAAATAACGCAAAGCGGTTGCTCTCAAGATCATACGATTCGCCATTTCGGGTCGTCGCAAGTCGATATAGCGATAACGTAATCGTATTTCTTCGCCGATATCTTGGAACTCATCGATCCTAAACGGTGGTGGCTCCGCTTGATTTAAAATTTCGATCGACTTAGCAATGACCTCAACTTTACCGCTTGGCAATTCTTTATTGACTGTTCCTTCAGGACGATGCTGCACGAGTCCTTTTACTTTCAAAACATATTCACTACGCACCCCTTCAGCAACTTTAAAAGCCTGCGTTTGATCAGGATGAAAGACGACTTGAACAAGTCCTTTAATATCTCGAAGGTCAATGAAGATCACGCCACCATGATCTCTGCGGCGATGGACCCAGCCACAAAGTTCGATCTCTTGATCAATTAAGGATTCATTTACTTGCCCGCAATAATGACTACGCATAGTTTTTCCTGTTATTAAAATAGTCTAAGACGTTAGATAGATTCTTTGCTTAAACGTGATTTCTGTTCGGCCATCGAAGGCGGTAGCACTACACCTAGTGAAATAATGTATTTAAGTGCTTGATCAATGGTCATCTTCAATTCTACAACTTGTTGCTTCGGAACTAAAAGCAAAAAACCGGCAGTGGGATTAGGCGTTGTGGGTACAAAAACCGTAATTAGCTCTTCCCCAGTTTGGTCATTGGGACGTTGAAAGCCTGTGCCAGTTTGAAATGCGAGTGTCCACACGTCCTTGCGAGGATATTCAATGAGTAAGACTTTTCTAAAAGATTGGCCCTCTGGGGAAAACAACGTACTCAATACTTGTTTCACAGCCATATAAATAGAGCGCACCAGTGGGATTCGTGATAATAGACTTTCCCACAATGTTAAAAACCAAGTCCCAATAAAATTGGTTACCAGCATTCCTGTAAAAAAGACCAAGGCGATACCAAAAATAATGCCAAGTCCTGGGAGATGAAAACCTAATACGAAATCGGGCTGGTAATCACGTGGCAATAAAGACAAACTCTGGTCGACGATCGCCACCACAAATTTGATAATGAGTAACGTTACCCAAATAGGTAACAAAACCAGTAAACCTGCAATGAAATATCGTTTTAACATGACTAACCTTTAGAATCCGATGAAGGTGTTTTTTCTGTTGGCTTAGCTGTACTTTCTGTAGTACTCGTCGTCGTCTCTTTTTTCTTACCACTCTCTTTAAAGTCTGTGGCGTACCAACCGGTACCTTTCAATTGGAATTGTGTGGCAGAAATAACTTTTTCGAGACTATTTTTACCACATTTTGGGCATTCCGTTAAAGGAGAATCAGAAATTTTCTGGATGACTTCTAAATCGCTACCGCAACTTGCGCAACGATATTCGTATATTGGCATTGATCTTGCTCCTCGAATAAATACCACATAGTAGCTTTTTCAAGTGCGCAGCATCAATACCCTACATTACGTGCCCGCGTCTGCGTGCGTGCCCGGGCACGTAATGTAGAGAAAATGGTTCTTGCTTATCCTGCTAGGTAAGCAATAAACTAAATGAATCCTAGAACATAAACGAGAACGATAATGCGGACTAGTCAATTTTTACTTGTT
>JAGVJZ010000055.1 GCA_020050845.1 Gammaproteobacteria bacterium | reverse complement strand
TGGTTAATTGGAATAGGAATGGGGGTTCTGTTTGGTTTTGTCTTTCATTTTGGGCCACAAGGTTTATGGTGGGGATTATCTTTAGGGCTTTGTGTGGCTGCAATTTTGTTGCAGTGGCGTTTGCGAACGCATAAGTAATTAGAACCGATAGCGCAAAGCAACACCGATCGTAGTGGATCCAGCATTATTGGCGTGGTACAAGCCGAAAGCGCCAGATCGATGATGTACTCGAGCAATCACTTCAAAATTCGGACATTGTGGCAGAGCAAAAGCTAATTCAAATAACAAAAAATTAAGTAACTTTCTTTCTTGATCAGAGTTATGGGCTTCAGCAAAAGGCACTTTCGTGACATAAGACATACCTTCACCAAACGTTGCAGTCGTTTTCAAATAGCGACACCAGATAAATTGATTCCAATTCAAGGCGAAATAGGGATTAAATTCGTAGATTGTTCCATAAGTGTCGTCTAATACAGTGAAATTAGCGCGTATATCCACGGTACTTACCACGGGCTGTAAATATCTTCGAAAAAGATTACAGGGATGCAATTCTTTGCCGATTTCGAAGGAATAGAGAGTATCTTTATCTAAGGTATAATTGAAAGTTAGTACTTGACCCAAATTATCATTAGTCATTTTTCCTAGATAGAAAAGCACGAACCACTTTGGGTAACACGGACTGTCATAGCAATTTGAATTATAAGGAGGAATCGATCCTAATGTACTAGAGGTGCAGATTAACAGCGCTAATAATGTCCCTACTCGCCTCAACATGGTTTCCAATTTAATTCCTAGTTTTCTTGGCGCAATAGTAACAAAATGCCGGGGTTCTGTAATTAGCATAAATCACTAAAAATTGTTATTATTTCCAATCCTACTTTAGAGATTGAATTGTGACCGAAGCAAAGAAACCTATCGTCCTCGTTGATGGTTCCTCTTATTTGTATCGTGCGTTTCATGCGTTACCACCTTTAACTAGCACCAAGGGTGAACCTACGGGTGCTGTTTATGGGGTTATCAGCATGATAAAAAAATTACTTGCTGATTATGAGCCAGAGCATGTCGCAGTAATTTTCGATCCAAAGGGTAAAACTACGCGAGATGAAATTTATAGTGACTATAAAGCCAACCGTCCTCCGATGCCCAATGATCTTGCGATACAAATTACCCATATTTATGAGGTCATTGCGGCCTTAGGCCTTCCAATTCTTGTTTATGAAGGTATTGAGGCCGACGATGTGATCGGCACGTTTGCGGTTAAGGCGGCTCAGCAAGGTTACGAGGTTTTAATTTCAACGGGTGACAAAGATATGACCCAGCTGGTTTGTCCCCACATCACGTTGATCAATACCATGACGGGTATGATTTATGACCGCGCTGGAGTCATAAAGAAGTTTGATTTACCGCCTGAAAAAATAGTCGATTACCTTGCGTTAACTGGCGATAAGGTGGATAACATTCCTGGTGTTCCAGGGGTGGGCCCCAAAACAGCCGTGAAATGGTTGACTGAGTATGGGACTTTAGACGGTGTGATTGAGCATGCAGGTGATATAAAAGGTAAAGTTGGTGACCATTTAAGAGAATGTCTCAACCTCCTGCCACTTTCAAAACAACTGGTGACTATTTACACCGATTTAGAATTACCAGAATCGATCACGGAAATTAATCGTAAGCCTCCCGATAATACGGCCCTCATTAAACTTTATCGTCATTTGGAGTTTAAAACATGGCTGTCAGAGTTATTAGAGGAAGAGATTGTTGAGATTCATGAACATTATGAAGTGATACTAACCAAGGACGTTTTCAAAAACTTTCTTCATAAACTTGAGCAAGCAAAGACCTTTGCATTAGATGTTCAAGCTTCGCATCCTGACTCAATGCAAGCACAGCTGATTGGACTGGGAATAGCGATTGCACCTCATAAAGCATGGTATATCCCGTTTGGTCATACCTATCTTGATGCGCCTACTCAACTTGATCGTACTTGGGTTTTAGAACAACTTGGTACAGTCTTAGCGGATCCTAAAAAGAAATTAATTGGTGAAAATTTAAAATACGTTCTCAATCTTTTACTGCGTTATGGCATTAGCGTGAATAATACGCTTTCCGATACCATGCTTGAGTCTTATATACAAAACAGCGCGACTGCACGGCATGACAAAAATACCCTTTCATTACGTTATTTAGGACGACGGACACTCAGTGCCGAAGAAGTCGTTGGCAAAGGCGCAAAGCAAGTTTCGTGTGGACAAGTCGATATTGAAAAAGTGACACAATATGCTGCAGAAAGTGCCGACATTGCTTTGCAACTGCACGAGGTAATGCAGAAAAAAATTACTCACGATAAAAATCTCGAACATATTCTTAATCAAATAGAAATGCCGCTTACACGAGTGTTAGCGAGAATGGAATATACTGGCGTTTTAATCGATGACCAATTGCTTAAAAATTTAAGTATTGAGTTAGCAAAACGTTTAGATACCCTTGAAGAAGAAGCTTATACATTAGCGGGTACTAAATTTAATCTAGGTTCACCGAAACAATTACAGACTATTTTATACGAAAAACTTAACATTCCAGTAACCGCAAAGACACCTACCGGGCAACCTTCAACATCGGAACCGGTCTTGCAAGACCTAGCTTTAGAACATGCTTTGCCACGAGTTATATTGGAACACCGTAGTTTAAGTAAAATTAAAAGCACTTATTCCGATCGTTTACCTGCGCAAATTAACACCGTGACTTCACGAGTTCATACTTGTTATAACCAAGCAGTTACGGCGACAGGGAGACTTTCTTCGACAGATCCCAACTTACAAAACATTCCCATTCGTAATGAAGAAGGAAGGCGAATTCGACAAGCTTTTGTTGCTCCAAAAGGCTATAAAATTGTTTCGGCTGATTACTCTCAGATTGAACTTCGGATCATGGCACAGATTTCCAAAGATCCTGGATTGCAACGTGCGTTTGAATCAAATCAAGATATTCATACTGCAACAGCGGCGGAAGTTTTTAATCTTCCAATCGAAAAAGTTAGTACGGCACAACGACGAAGCGCTAAAACAATTAACTTTGGTCTGATTTATGGAATGTCTCCTTTCGGTTTATCTAAAGCATTAGGCATCGATCGTAACTTAGCTCAAGCTTACATCACTCGTTATTTTGAACGCTATCCGTTGATCGCCGCTTATATGGATTCGATCCGTAAGGTTGCGCATGAACAAGGCTATGTTGAAACTTTATGGAAAAGACGCATATATCTACCAGAGATCAATGCCACCAATTTGCAAAGACAAAAAGGAGCGGAAAGAGCTGCCATCAACGCACCACTTCAAGGAACAGCGGCAGAAATTATTAAATTAGCGATGATCAGTCTTGATCATTGGCTACAAGAGTCGGGCTTGAAAACTAGGATGATTATGCAAGTTCATGACGAATTGGTTTTTGAAGTTCCTATTGATGAAGTAGAGACTGTCGTTGAACAGATTCGAAAACACATGGAAAATATCAAAGGACTAGATATACCGCTAGCGGTTGATATTGGGGTGGGTGACAACTGGGATGAAGCACATTAACACGATAACAAAAGAGAACACTATGCGAAAAATTATCTATGTAGCGGCGATCATGTTGACAGTTTTGCTAGCTGGTTGTGCATCTATTGAGCCTCCATTAGATTATCCCGTGTATTTTAAGAAACCTTGGAAGATTCGGAAGGTAAAATTAGCGGAAGAGGTTTGTTGGAACATTAGTGGTGCAGTCAGTGTGACGAGTAATGGTAAAACACAAATGGGGTCTTTCTCTTGGAAGCAGCGTCAAAATGTTTATGCGATTAACTTCTACGGTCCACTCAACCTCGGTGCTTTTGGTCTCAAGGGAACACCACAGGGAGTAACTCTTTATAAGTCAGGTGGCGCATTTAGCGCTCCTAACGCAGAAACTCTCATGCAGCAACAAATGGGTTGGTATTTACCAGTAAGCAATATGTTTTATTGGATACGTGGCTTGCCAGCACCCGGCGCTAAAGGAGAGGAGTCTTACGATGATTTTGGTCACATAGTTTTATTGCAACAGCAAGGCTGGACGATTCAGTATCAAGCTTTTCAAAATCAGGGCGAAGCAGATCTGCCTCGCAAAATCATCATGGACAATGGGTCGTTACACCTAAAATTGGTTATTAAGAACTGGGATCTCAATTGCGCACCTTAACGGTACCTTCGCCAGCTAAAATCAATTTATTTCTGCACGTCAATGGCAGACGTGCCGATGGCTACCATAATCTGCAAACTGCTTTTCAATTTTTAGAGCTTGCAGATCGTCTTACTTTTGTCTCACGCCAAGACCAATGCATCCGCTTAAAAGGAGATCTGTCAGAAATTTCCATTGAAAGTAACCTAATTTACAAAGCGGCCAAAATGTTACAACAACATACTGCAAAAAAGCATGGGGTGGAGATTGAGATTGAAAAAAAAATTCCCATTGGTGGAGGTTTGGGGGGCGGTAGCTCAAACGCAGCAACAACATTACTCATGCTAAATAAAATGTGGGATTGTCACCTGTCGACTCAAGAATTAATGACGATGGGTGTCAAGCTTGGTGCTGATGTTCCAATATTTATCTCAGGCTTAGCTTCTTTTGCTGAAGGAATTGGCGAACAATTGCAGCCGATTCATCCTCCAGAAAGGTGGCTAATACTGGTAGTGCCGCCCTGTACAGTAAATACTGGTAAAATTTTTTCAGATACACAATTGACACGTACCACGCCAAAGATCACAATAGCTGAGTTTTTGGAACTAGGCGGCCATAATGACTGCGAGCCTGTGACCCGAAAACTTTTTCCAGACGTTGCAGACGCATTAAATTGGCTAAATAATTATTCTTTAGCTAAACTGACTGGCACTGGCAGCTGTGTGTTTGCTTTGTTTGAAGACAAAAATGCTGCTCTTAACGCAATCAAAGAGATTCCTGATAGATTCAAAGGATTCGTTGTCAAGGGACTAAATGTTTCACCTTTACACAGCGTTATAGAAAATTTTAATTGGGGTGTCGCCAAGTGGTAAGGCACGGGGTTTTGATCTCCGCATTCCTAGGTTCGAATCCTAGCACCCCAGCCATTTTCGAAATCAAAAGCCACTTATAACTACTTTGGAAACTCTCTAGGGATATGATCGTGCACGAAATAAAAATATTCAGCGGTAACTCCAATCCTGTCCTTGCCGAAAAAATTGCGGGCCATTTACAAATGCCACTGGGCAAAGCTATTGTTGGACGCTTTAGTGATGGCGAAATAATGGTAGAACTGCTAGAGAATGTTCGAGGTAGAGAGACCTTCATTCTACAATCAACTTGTGCCCCTCAAAATGACAACCTTATGGAGCTGATAATCTTGGCTGATGCGCTTCGCCGTGCTTCTGCAGCCAGTATTACAGCTGTAGTTCCTTATTTTGGCTATGCTCGTCAAGATCGTCGCGTACGATCCGCGCGCGTACCTATTACTGCCAAAGTAGTGGCTGATATGATGGCATCAGTCGGTATTTCTCGCTTAATTACTGTGGATCTCCATGCAGACCAGATTCAAGGGTTCTTCTATATGCCGGTTGATAATGTCTATTCTACCCCAGTGATGTTGGAAGATATGGAAACTAAAAATTATCCACGACCCACGATTGTCTCTCCAGATGTTGGTGGGGTCATCAGAGCCAGAGCATTTGCAAAGCGCTTAAATGACGCTGACCTGGCCATCATTGACAAAAGACGTCCAAGCCACAATCAAGCTGAAGTAATGCATATCATCGGTGATGTGAAAAATCGTAACTGCATTATAGTCGATGATATGGTCGATACCGCTGGGACACTGACCCATGCTGCAGAGGCTTTAAAAAGTCATGGTGCTGAAACAGTCACAGCATTTTCTACCCATGCAATTTTGTCAGGATCGGCAATTGAAAATATTAATAATTCAGCACTAGATGAAGTGGTCGTCGCAGATACCATACCTCTTACCGAAAAAGCTCGCCAATGTCCTAAAATCAGACAGCTTGGCTTGAGCCATATCATTGCTGAGACAATTTACCGGGTAAACCATAAAGAGTCGGTCAGTTCTTTATTCGCTGATTAGAAAAGACTAGTGGACGACAAAAATATGTAGCCTGGGTGAAACTCAGGAACCATATTGGATTAAAATATGTTTTTTTTAAGTAAATCGTAGTAGAATGCGCGATTAGCCTGAGGGTAGTCCTGTTTCGGACACTCTTTTTTTATTTGGAGAGAAAACAATGTCTGATATCTACGAGTTAAGCGCGGAAGTTCGCACTCAAATTGGTAAAGCTGAAAGCCGTCGTTTACGTCGATTAGAAAGTAAAGTTCCCGCTATTATCTATGGCGGTGACAAAAAGCCAGAAACTATTGTTCTGGATCATAATAAGTTAGTGAATGCTTTAGAGAATGAAGCGTTTTATTCGCACATCTTGACCCTTTCCGTTGCTGGGAAAAAAGAAAAAGTCGTTTTAAAAGATCTACACCGTCATCCTAGTGAACCTCGGATTTTACATGCTGACTTTTTGCGGATTAATCCTAAGAGCGAATTGACTATGAATGTTCCGCTTCACTTTGTTAATGCCGAAACCTCTCCCGGTGTTAAAAATAATGGTGGCGTGGTATCTCATATGATGTCTGAAGTTGAAGTGAAATGTTTGCCAGGTGATCTTCCTGAGTTTATTGAAGTAGATCTTGGTAAATTAAATATTGGTGACACGGTTCATTTATCGGATCTTAAACTTCCCAAAAACGTTAAACTAGTGGACCTTGGCCACGGTCAAGACCAGCCTGTGGCATCTATTCATAAACCTCTTGTGGCGGAACCTGAAGTGAGCGCTGAAGAACAAGTGATTCAACCTGAAGCTAAGCCTGAAGGAAGTCAAGAGGCCTAGTTTGGCAAATAAAATCCAGCTAGTTGTTGGCTTGGGAAATCCAGGCCAACAATACGAATCCACCAGACATAACGCTGGAGCTTGGTTTGTAGAAAGCCTAGCGAATGAGCACTCGGCTAGCTTACAATCTGAAAGCAAGTTTCAAGGTAGAATTGCTCGAATACAAACCGCAGATCTCGATTATTGGCTTCTTATCCCATCAACTTATATGAATAAGAGTGGCCTGGCCATTAAAATGGTGGCTCATTTTTATAAAATTCCTCCTGAAGCAATTCTAATTGCTCATGATGAACTTGATTTTCCTCCTGGTATCACTAGGTTCAAACAAGAGGGAGGGCATGGTGGTCATAACGGAATTCGAGACACCATTGATCATTTACAAAGTAAAAACTTTCAACGGTTACGTATTGGTATCGGCCATCCAGGACATCGCGATCAAGTGACTGATTATGTATTGAGTCGACCCTCGAAAAAAGACTATGAGCTCATAATGGAATCTATTGATTTAGCAAGAGCGGTATTACCGACTTTTCTATCGGGTGATTTCCAAAAAGCAATTGCACAACTACACAAAATAGATTGAGGTAAGTTATGGGATTTAGGTGTGGCATTGTGGGTTTGCCCAATGTCGGTAAATCAACATTATTTAACGCGCTGACCAAAGCTGGTATTGAAGCTGCCAATTATCCATTTTGTACCATTGAGCCTAATGTTGGCATCGTTCCAATGCCCGATCTACGCTTGGATGCGTTAGCTAATATTGTCAAACCACAACAAATCATTCCCACTACAATGAAGTTTGTCGACATCGCTGGCTTGGTTGCAGGTGCTTCCAAGGGAGAAGGACTCGGAAATAAATTCTTAGCAAATATTCGCGAAACGCAGGCGATTGCACACGTTGTTAGGTGCTTTCATGATCCCGACGTCACGCATGTTGCGGGTTCAATTGATCCACTCTCCGATATTGAAACTATCAATACCGAACTAGCCTTAGCTGATCTTGAGACAGTTGAAAAATCTCTACAAAAGTTAGGCAAACAAGCAAAAACAGGTGATAAAGCTATCTTAGCCGAGAAAGCCACTCTAGAAGCGGTTAAGGCCTGCCTTGAAGAAGGAAATCCGGTTCGTTCTTTAAAGTTAAGCGAAAAGGATCAAGAAGTCTTACAGTCTCTACATTTGCTTACAATTAAACCTACTCTCTACATCGCCAACGTCGATGAGAATGGTTTTGAAAATAATCCCCTCTTATCTTCTGTACAAGATTTTGCTGCTCAAGAAAATTCCGGTGTGGTAGCCGTTTCTGCAGCCCTTGAAGCAGAAATCGTCGAGCTCGAAGAAGAAGATAAGAAAACATTTTTAGCGGAAATGGGCCTATCTCAACCTGGTTTAGATCGAGTCATCCAGGCAGGCTATGCTTTGTTGGGTTTACAGACTTATTTTACTGCCGGAGTCAAAGAGGTTCGTGCTTGGACAGTTCCAATAGGTGCAACTGCTCCTCAGGCTGCTGGTGTGATCCATACCGATTTTGAAAAAGGCTTTATCCGAGCAGAAGTCATTGCCTTCGATGACTATATTAAGTTCTCTGGAGAGCAGGGAGCGAAGACTGCGGGCAAACTCCGGCTAGAAGGGAAAGAGTATATTGTGCAGGACGGGGATGTTATGCACTTTCGGTTTAATGTCTAGTCCTTGTCATTCCCGCTTGCGCGGGAATGACAGGTCAGAATGACAAGTAACTTGACAAGCTTAGACGACAAATAGAAAATCAATTCTTACCTTTTTTCAAAGGCTATGTAGCTCAGCTGGTTAGAGCGCGGCACTCATAATGCTGAGGTCGGTGGTTCGAGTCCACCCATAGCCACCATATTCAAATTGTTATACGTAACTCCCTCCAAAAACGTTAATGCATTTTTGATGATTTGGATTAGGAATGCTTCAGGCGGAATATACAACAAAATTCAAAAAAGATTTGAAACTTGCTAAGCGAAGAAATAAAAATTTATTCTCTTTACAGAAAATAATTGAAGAAGATTGAGAAAAAAGAGGTCTTGGATCCGAGGCTAAAAGATCATGCATTAGGTCAAAAATTTAGAATCAACATCTTTAGTAATTATCAGTATGATGTTCAATTTCTTCATCAGCAAAGTTTAATTCTTCGGCAAGTGGCTCAAAAAATTCTTGAATATCTTCTTTGGTAACTTTTTCGAGAGTATTTGGTCGCCATGCAGGTGTTCGATCTTTATCGACAACCGTCGAACGTATTCCCTCATAAAAATCGGGATGCGCTAAAAAGCGTAGTGCCATTCGATATTCCATCTGCATGCAATCATCAAAATCCATTTGAGATCCAAGTTGTAATTCTTTCAAAGTAACTTTCAGACTCGTTGGAGATTTCTCGAGGAGGTTATCGAGTACCACTTGACACCAGTCATTTTCAGAATTACTCAATCTTTCCATTATGTCTTCAATGGTGTTGAGTGAAAATATTTGGTTAATTTCAGAGCGATGTTCTAGTAGATGTGGCTTGAAGATATCCATACCATCGGTATCCATACTGAACGAGCTAATCAAATCAGAAACTTGCATATTGGTGTTGTCATTGAAACGTGCTTCAACTAATGCCGTAATTAAATCATCAAATTTGTCTTGAGGAACTAGATGATCAATAACGCCTGCATAAAGGGCATCCGCGATGTGACAGCGAGCTCCAGTTAGCGCTAAGTAGAAACCAGTTTTACCAGTACAACGAGGTAAAAAATAACTACCGCCGACATCTGGAAAAAACCCTATGCTAGTTTCAGGCATGGCGAATATTAAATTCTCAGATCCGACGCGATGGCTACCATGAATACTGACTCCAACACCGCCGCCCATTGTTATACCGTGCATTAATGACACAAATGGTTTTGGAAAATGAAATATACGACGATTCATTCGATATTCATGCCAGAAGAATTTTTTAGATTTTTTGATACCTGATTTACCATTGTGGTAGATAGTTTTAATATCGCCACCGGCGCAGAACGCCTTTTCACCTTCGCCGCGAACAACCACTGCCTTAATGTGTCCCATCTTTTGCCATTCAGCTAACTTTTCTTCGATTGCGGTACACATTTCTAAAGTCAGCGAATTAAGCGCTGAAGGACGATTCAGTGTAATTAAACCTACACTGCCGTTAACACCAAGGATTTCTTCAAATAGCAGGGTATCTTCTACTTCATCTAACATAAATATTATCGACCTTTGTATTATTTGATATAAGTTTCGTCAGCACAAAACATCGTCCGACGACGACAGAATAATCTAACGACATTTTTAAATGCCTGTCACTTAATGTCAATCAATCTGATTCCATATTAATAGTCTTTGGAATTTTAGGAACGGCTTGCAATAATTTTTTTGTATACGCATCTTGTGGATTGTTTAGCACCTCCCCGACAGGACCTGCTTCAACAATTTTGCCCTCGTGCATTACAACCACATCATCTGCCATGAAGGCAACCACTGCGATGTTATGGGTGATCAATAGATAGGATAACCCTAAATCTTCTTGTAACTTAATAAGTAAATTAAGCACTTGCATTTGCGCCGAAACATCAAGTGCAGAGGTGGGTTCATCGCAAATTAGCAAATGTGGCTCGACTGCAAGGGCTCGGGCAATACAAATTCTTTGTCTTTGTCCTCCGGAGAATTCATGAGGGTAACGATTTTTTGCATCTGGACTAATCCCAACATACTGTAAGAGCTGATCGATTCTTTGATTTCGTTCTTCTAGAGGAATCTTCTGAATACGCATCCCTTCAGCAATGATATCAGCAACTAGCATTCTCGGATTCATTGAAGCATAAGGGTCTTGAAAAACGACTTGAAGATCACTGCGCAGATCGCGTAATGCTTTGAAATTAAGTTTAGCGATATTTTTATTATCAAATGTCACTTGGCCTGAAGTGATGGGAGCCAACCTCAATATCGCCATGCCAGTGGTTGTCTTTCCAGATCCCGACTCTCCAACAATGGCGAGTGTATGGCGTTTTTTCACGGTTAAGCTAACATCGTCAACCGCTTTAACATATCCGATAGTTCGTTTAAAGATGCCCTTCTTAATTGGGTAATAAACCTTCAAATTTTTGACAACCAAAAGCTCTTGTTCGTTTTCTTGAATACGCTTAACTCGTGGCGCCAAACTAGGAAGTGCTTTAAAAAGTTGCAAACTATAGGGATGTTGCGGTGATTTAAAAAATTGCTCGGTACTTGCTGTTTCGACCAGCTCTCCTTTATACATCACACCAACATGGTCTGCGATTTCATAAACAACGCCTAGGTCGTGAGTGATGAAGAGCAGGCTCATTCCTCTTTTTTGTTTCAAGTTTACAAGTAGCTTGAGAATCTGAGCTTGTAGTGTCACATCAAGAGCGGTGGTTGGTTCATCTGCGATTAATAATGCAGGTTCACCTGCCAATGCAATTGCAATCATGGCTCGTTGTTTAAGTCCACCGGATAATTGGTGGGGATAAATGTCGTGATAATATTTCGGATGAGGTATTCCGACTTCTTCTAAAAGATGCAGACTTCGCTCGTGGTTTTCTTTACTTGAATAATGAAAATGCGTTTTGAAAACTTCAATAACTTGTTCACCAATCGTCATGACGGGATTCAACGCTTGGATTGCTTCCTGAAAGACCATTCCAATTTGTTTGCCACGAACGCTGCGCATTTTTATTTCGGAATAGGTTAATAAATCATTTCCATCGAGCAATATTGTACTGGTTGGATCAATTGTAATGCCTGGGCCTAAAAGCTGCATAATGGCCAGCGCCGTGATCGATTTGCCACTGCCTGACTCTCCGACCAGGGCGAGTGTTTCACCATGACTAATACTGAAATTAATGCTTTTGATGAGTTCAAGTTCTTGTTCAGTTTGGTGAACCTGCACTTTGAGACCTCGAACATCTAATAAAGGAAATTGAGTCACACTTCATTCCTTAGGCGGGGGTCAAAGGCGTCCTGAACCGCATCAGCAAATAAATTAGCAGCTAAAACCAAAATAAACATAAAAACAAATGCGGCCATCAAAGGCCACCACACCACAGGTTCTCGTGCTAGATCGAGTCGGGCACTATTAATCATATTTCCCCAGCTAGGAGTAATCGGATCGACTCCGACACCGACATAAGATAAAACTGCCTCCGCTAGCACTAGAGCGCTGAAATCTAAGACCACTGTTATCAGGATAATATGTAAAACATTTGGCACAATATGGCGCCAGATCACTTTGATATTCTTCACTCCCATGGCAATACTTGCTTTAACGTAATCAAGCTCGCGTAGTTTCAGCGTTTCCGCTCTCAGTAAACGGCAAAGTGTGGTCCAACTGGTAATGCCCAAAATAATACACAACGCAAGAAGACGAGCATCAGCTCGAGTCTCTAAGGTAGCAAATAAGTTAGGGTGGTTTGAGATATAAATCTCTAGTGATAATACGGCTGCCGAGATAAGTAAAACACTAGGAATGGAGCTAAGCGTCGTATAAATATATTGAATAATGTCATCGCGCCATCCTCCAAAATAACCAGCTTCCGTTCCAAAATAGACGGCAAACGGTAACATGACCAGTGTCGTCAGTGTTCCAATAATTAAGCCAGTTCTAATACTTTTGATGGTCTCATATAGAACGTCACCACCAATTTTATCAGTGCCAAATAAATGATAATAAGGCGACATCATTTTGATATAGCAGGCAACTAAAATAATGAAAGTCGTCGATATGAATATTTCCCGCCAAGCAATGGTGGTTTGTCCTTTAATAATGGACTGTAACTGTTGCGTGAAGTTTAATTTTGCTTTTTTGGCTAGGATGAACACTATGCCAGTTATTAGAATAGCGCTTAGCACTAACCCCATTCCAATAGCCAAGCTAGATTTTTTTATTATATCGCCGGCTTTTTGATGTGAGGATGTTAAATGTTGTCCACCATATATTAAACGTGGATAGGTGGTCTGATAGGTGCCGTTGATAAAAGCTGAACGCTTGATGCTCGAATACATAGCAAAAGGAGCCGAGTACGTTTCCTCATTTTGTTTTCCCAAAGGCCTAATCAAGACATCGAGCAAACTTTGTATTCCAAGGGTTGTTGTGGCGTTGTTTGAGTTTGCTGGTCGACGAATTTTAAAATGAATAGAGTCACATAAAGCCACCACAGTAAACGCCGCTAACAGAACGCCTGCGATCATACCGAGTTTCCGTTGGCCGACTCTTCTCCATTGTTCGCGCCAAACTTCTCTTTGCTTACTTAAGAAAATAGTAATGACAATCCCAATGATCAGCACGTAAATAAGCAGATCAGTCCACAGGAAGACAGGTTGCATGATTTAAAACTTATCAAACAATAGTGAGCCCGCGGCTATAGACGGGGAATTATGAATTACGAGGATGTAGGTTCTTCCTGACATATATTTTTCCATACTATTTCACTACAATATAATGGTGCTAATCATAAGCATATAACAATAATTATATACTCGAGAGTATATTACTCAGGATGAGCAATTGCGATGAAAAAACAAAACCAGCCGCTGTCAAAAACAGAGGTACAGGTGCTGCATATTGTAAAAGAATTTTTGGTTCAGCTTGAATCAGACCGGGTAATACCTTTGTTAACGCTTGAATCAAAAATCCTGGAAGATCTGGGAATAGGAAGTCTCGATCGTGCTGAGCTCTTTAGTCGTATAGAAAAATCATTTGTTATTCAATTACCTGATAATTTGATCGCTAAAGCGGAGCAAATTAAAGATCTTATCCCGGCCATTGAAGATGCTAATCCTCCTGGTCGGATGCTTTACCACCAATTTTTCCCACCGATTGAAGAATCTCAAGTTGACCCTTCAAGCTGTCAGACGTTAGTCGATATCATTCAAACCTATGCCAACCTCGAACCACAACGAATACATATGTATTTACAAGACGAGCAAGGCAGGGAAAAAATTCTTCGATACGGTACGCTATATGAAAAATCATTAGAAATAGCGAGAGGCTTGCAACATTTTGGGCTCAATCGCCAAGAGACGGTCGCTATTATGTTACCGACCTGTGAAGGATTTTTTTATGCTTTCTTAGGAGTTTTACTTGCTGGAGGCTTGCCAGTACCTATTTATCCCCCTTTCGCTCCGGATCGTATTGAAGAATATGCTAGACGGGAAGCAAAAATTCTTCGTAATGCCGAAGTTAAGATTTTAATTTCTTTTTCCGAAGTTCAAACACTCAATAAAATCATACGTAATTTTATTCCAACCCTTAAAGCGGTCACGACAGTTGAAGATTTAGCAAAACTCCATCATAACCTAGCTGAATTTACGCCTAAAGCAACTGATAGCGCACTGATCCAATATACTTCTGGCAGCACCGGTGATCCTAAAGGGGTTCTGCTTACTCACAGTAATTTGTTATCAAACATTCGTGCAGTCGGAGAAGCCATCGAAGTTAAACCCACTGACGTTGCGGTTACGTGGTTACCCTTGTATCACGATATGGGATTGATTGGCGCTTGGTTAGGAAGTTTATACTTTGGTGTACCGCTTACCGTGATGTCACCACTTTCATTCCTTTCTCATCCTGAACGCTGGCTTTGGGCGATTCATTATCATCGTGCTACTTTGACCGCGGGACCCAATTTTGCTTATGAATTATGTGTAACAAAAATAGATGATGCAGTAATTGAAGGCTTAGATTTGAGTTCATGGCGCTTAGCTTTTAATGGTGCGGAAGCTGTCTATCCTAAAACCATCAGAAATTTCGTTCGTCGCTTTGGCGCTTATGGTTTGCGTCCAGAGTCTTTATATCCGGTCTACGGTCTGGCCGAGTCTTCTGTCGCATTAACCTTTCCTCCGTTAAACCGCCAGGTCAGGATCGATAGAATATCGCGTCCACTTTTTAACCAAGATCAAAAAGCGATTTCTTGTACGACAAATGAAAAAAATTGTATTGAGTTTGTTTCTTGCGGTAAGCCTCTACCTGGTCACGAAGTGAAAATTGTTGACGGTCAAGGAACAGAATTACCCGAACGTGAAGTAGGGCGTTTATTTTTTCGAGGTCCCTCTGCAATGCAAGGTTATTACCGAAACGAAAGGGCAACTAATGCGATCTTTCACGACGGCTGGTGGGAAAGTGGCGATTTAGCTTATAAGGCTGAAGAAGAAATTTTTATCACTGGACGGATGAAAGATATCATCGTTAAAGCAGGTCGAAATTTATATCCGCAAGAAATTGAAGAGATTGCCGGATTGGTCAAAGGGGTTCGCCGTGGTTGTGTGGTTGCGTTTGGAGCAACTAATCATCAAACAGGTACTGAACAACTCATTGTCGTTGCCGAAACGCGAGAACGTCGTGCACCTTTGCAAGATAAATTAATTACTCAAATCATTGAACAGGTAACTTCGGCAATTGGTGATCCACCTGATAAAGTTGTGATTGTACCGCCTAAAACGATTCCAAAGACCTCAAGTGGTAAGTTACAGCGATCAAGTACGAAAGAACTTTATCTGCAGGGTAAATTAACTAAGCGAGTAGTACCCACCTGGATACAGTTTTTACGTTTATATACTTTTAGCACCCTCAAAAAAGCGAATCATTACTTAGGTATAATCGGCAAATATTTATATACCTTTTATACCTTTATTTTTGCGACAGTTACTTTAATGCCAATTTGGTTATTACTTTGGTTTATACCACAAAAAACAGCTCGCAAAGTTACACGCTTTTGGGCTCGGAATTTCTTGCGATGTATGTTTTGTCCACTTTACCTGCAAGGTGAACAAAATTTAGCTGAACAAAAAGTAATTTATGTTGCAAATCATATGAGTTATTTAGATACGATTGTGTTAGTTGCAATACTACCGACCGATGTCTTAGTGGTCGGCAAGAGAGAATTAACTGCCACACCGATTATTAAAAATTTCATCGATAAATTAGGTTACTTAACAGTGGATCGTGCTGACTTTATTGAAAGTATGGCGGATACCAACTATATCTTAGGAAAATTTCAAGAGGGACATTCTATTTTATTGTTCCCTGAAGGAACCTTTAGCGCCCATCCCGGTTTACGCACGTTCAAGCTAGGCGCTTTTAAAATAGCATCTGAAACAGGTTCGCCAATAATACCTGTTGCAATTAGTGGTACTCGTCAAATTCAAAGAGGAGGAAGTCTTTTGTTGAAGCCACATCGAATTAATATCTGGATTGGTAGACCTATCCTACCGCGCAGTAAAGATTGGCGAGAAGCGACACGACTACGCACAGTGACTCGTATCGAAATTGCAAAACATTGTGGAGAAAGTATGATTGATGTTGCTTCCGGAGCTCCTGCAACACATTAGATCAAAATAAAGATCGTTCCCGTTCCCGCTTGCGTTCCCGGGAACGTTTTGGGTGGTATTTGTTTATTAAAATCTAACTCGAGGATCAACCAATGTATAAGAAATATCCGTTAATATCAGTCCAAAAATGTATAACACAGTTCCTAAAAAAACCATCACCCGCACAATATCAAAATCCTGCATTCTAATTGCTTCAATGGTATAACTTCCCAACCCTGGAATGCCAAAAAAAGATTCCATAATAAGGCTGCCTAAAAAAAGGCTTGGAATTAAGACGACGATGCTCGTCAAGATCGGAATCAGTGCATTGCGTAAGACATGTTTAAACAAAACTAATTGTTCTGAGAGGCCCTTGGCGCGGGCAGTGCGAACGTAGTCTTTGTAAATTTCTTCTAAAAAGATAGTACGGTACCAGCGAGCACCGGCACCAAGGCCACCAATGACACCGACAATGGTAGGAAGTAGCAGAAATTTGAATGCTAATAGGCCACCCTGATAACCTGAGATAGGCACGAGTTTCATCACTCGTCCTACAAAGTATTGTCCTGCAATAATATAAAACATTACTGAGATCGACATCATGATGACACTCACGGTTAATCCAGTCGCATCTAAATAAGTACGACGAAAAAAAGCTAAGATCATCGCAATAGAAACATCCGCGAACAAACCTACCAGTAACGTGGGTAATGCTAATGCTAAGCTTGGCCACATGCGCTCTTTGATATCGCTTCCAATATCTCGGCCACTATTAGAAATCCCAAAATTGAAAAAGAATAAATCGAGTGATTTGCGGTAAAAGAGCGTATCGGTTATTTTTTTGATGTCAGGCGCGTTGTTATTAAAAAATAAAGGCCGATTATAACCTTTAGATTCTTTCCATAAATCTATTGCTTCCTGTGTTACATATTTTTGCCCTAAATTCATTCGAGCCATGTCATCTGGCGAGTTAATAATAAAAAATAACATGAAGGTTAGAAGATTTACTCCGATGATAATAGGTATGGCATAAAAAATTCGCCGAATGATATATGGCAGCATAATAGCTCTTCCAGACTTAATCCTTGATGCTTTGACGCTCTTTTTGTCGGTATCGAATAACAACAGGCAGCATGATAAGTAATCCAAGCAAAATAAGCACTAACAAAGGCCAAATTACTTTTTTATTCCAAAGGATTTGTAAGCGAAATCTTAAACTTGGATCGATTTGCTGATACTTTAAAGTGTTATAGCTAATATCACTAATTTTAGAAGGCTGATTCCAAACTTGGCTTAAGACAAAATTCTTTGGATTCACTCCCCATACCCAAGGAGAATCTAGTCTCACAATCGCAAGCATTTTATTAATGATAGCCTGGCGTTCAGGCGAGTTAGGTAAATTTTTCATTTGGTCAAATAATTTATTATATTCGGGATTATTATAATTGGCCGCATTTTCGCCACCGCTGACTACTTTCCGATTCGGACCATACAGCAGAAACAAAAAATTCTCAGGATCAGGATAATCGGCTATCCAAGCCCAAAGAAAAATTTGAGTTTGTCCGGTTCTAACTTTTTCTTGAAAACGATTATATTCAGTTGCACGGATGTTTAATTCAATTCCAATCTTGGAAAATTGTTCACGCATCCAATCAAGCAATGCTTTATCCTCAGGGCCACTCGTGGTTGTCACATCGTAATTTAGAATTAAAGGATCACCGGTTTTAGGGTCGATCCCATTTTGGTATCCAGCTTCGCGCATTAATTGTCGAGCGAATTCTATTGGCAAGTGTTTTGGCATGTTGTTTTGCCACTTGTAGACATATGGGTTTATACCAACTTCGCCAGGAAGATAACCAAATATCCCGGGTGGAATAGGTCCTTGAGCAGGAATGCCACGACCATTAAGGAAAAGACTAATATATTCGTCAAAATCAACTGCGATAGAAATTGCTTGACGTAACTTTCGAGCACGCTCACTTTGACCACCCACCACGGGATCTAACATATTAAAACCTAAATAACTCATGGAAAGTGCAACACTGGTTTGTAAATAGACCCCCATCGTTTTAAGCCTAGGAGTTAGTATTGGGTTGCCTTTGCTATCTATTTGAATAGCTTGATCGAAACTATCAGAACTTATGGCAGATTGATCATAATAACCTTGTAAAAATTTATTCCAACGAGGGATCGATTCTTTTTCAAGTGTAAATATTGCTTTATCGATGAATGGTAGTCGCTTGCCTGCATTCTTTAAATAACCTGAAGCAATATCATTTGCTGACCCCTCCGAAGGAAAAAATTCGGAGTGAAAAAAAGGATTTTTTTCCAATACTATTTTTCGATTGGGATTATTGTCCGTTAAATAGTAAGCTCCTGTCCCCACCGGATACCAATCAAAATTAATATTATTTTGTTCCTTTCTTAGCAATGAATAAAAATAGTCGACTTCCCACGGTATGGGCGAAAAAAATGGCATTGATAACCAGTAAAGAAATTGAGGGTATTTTCCTTTAATGATGATTCTGTATCGATAGCGATCAAGTTCTTGCGCGCCACTTAAAGGATAATTTCTAAGATCAAGGAAGTCATTTCTCGGACGGCTATTCGTAGCTTGCGTCAATTGTTTGCTATAAGCGTCGAGACCTAAAATTTTGGTACTCATTAATCCAAATATAGGAGAATTGACGCTGGGAGCCGCAAGTCGTTTTATCTCATAAACATAGTCTTGTGCAATGAGCTCTCTCGTTCCCAGATTTTTAAAATCACTAAGCTCTTTGTAATGTTTTAATTCACTGAAAGCTAAGTGATGGTAAAGGTACTTCCCTTTAGCATCACGTGTAAAAGCAGGGTGTGGTTGATAATAAATTCCTGGCTTAATACTAACTGTATAAATCGTGTAGGCAACTTGATCGTCGGTTGCATCTTTAGGCAATATTTTGCCCGTTGAACTTAGATATTGAATTTCAGGTAATTTACTAGCGGTAAGTGGCACTAAAGTGTAGGGACGTTTTAGTAAGTGGTATTGCAATGGCGGTTCGTAAATTTGCCCAATAATGATGGTTTCATCATTAGAATAAGATTTGGCGGGATCAAAAGTTTTGGGTTGTGAAAAAAAAGATGTGTAACGAATATTATTTTTTGTTTCGTTTTTGGGATAAGGATTATTCCAAGGATTATCACTGCACGCCGTTAACGCAAAGCAGGATAGAATTAGAGCAATAAAGTGACGAATCATGTCTTCCCTAAGATTCGTAGCCTGGGTGAACCCAGGGGAAAAATTGAAAGTTCCTGGGTTTCACCCAGGCTACGGTTTCTCTCGTTGTCTTTTCTTAACACTAGATTCAATGTAAGTAATAATCATACTAGCGACATCTTTTTGGGTAGCGCTTTCAATACCTTCAAGGCCAGGTGATGAGTTAACTTCCATGACGAGAGGACCACGATCTGAGCGTAACATATCTACCCCTGCAACTCGTAACCCAACAGTTTTTGCAGCTAATAATGCGGTCTGTCTTTCTAACGCAGATAGTTTGACTTCTTCCGCTTTGCCTCCACGATGTAAATTACTGCGGAAGCCACCTGGTTTGGCGCGACGAAGCATTGAGGCCACGACCCGATCACCTATGACAAAGCAGCGGATATCGGCGCCTTGGGCTTCTTTAATATATTCTTGAACCAAAATGTTTGCTTTCATACCCAAGAAGGCTTCGATAACACTTTCAGCGGCGACCTCTGTTTCGGCAAGTACGACGCCAATACCCTGGGTGCCCTCAACCAATTTTATGACTAGCGGAGCACCGCCAACCATTTTAATTAAGTCACTAATGTCATCGGGAGAATGTGCGAAACCTGTTATGGGCAAGCCTATGCCACTTTGGGAAAGCAACTGTAGGGAACGTAGTTTGTCTCTTGCATTCAAAATACCCGTGGAACTATTAAGGGAATAAACTCCCATCATCTCAAATTGTCTAACGACTGCAGCTCCATAAAAAGTGATTGAAGAGCCGATCCGAGGAATGACAGCATCATAATGACGAAGTTCTTTTCCCCTGGAATGGATAGTCGATTTACTGGGTGCAATATTCATGTAACAACGCAAGGCATTGGTCACATTTACTTCATGGCCACGCTTCTCTGCGGCCTCGATCAAGCGTGCCGTAGAGTAAAGCTTAGGTTTACTTGATAATATTGCTATCCTCATTAAAAAACTCTCTTTATTATACTAGGTATGGAATGATCGAGCTGGATCTATAATATAGTACGTCTGCAAGGCTTTTCTACCCAGTAGCATTCGAAAGTTCATAGAACTTCGATCTGTTAAAGTGACATGGATAAGTCTAGAAATGCCTCCCATAACTAACGTTGTTTCGATAACATAACGTAGTTCTTGATGGCCACCTGAATCACTAACATTTCGGATATCAATCAAATCTGCAGTGCACTGAATAGTAACATCATTATTCCTTTGAATAGGATGAATTTTGAAAGAAACTCTATCAATGCCATCTTCTTGAAAGGGATAAATATCAAAAGCGTGTAGCGCAGACGTTCTGGCACCGGTATCAATTTTAGCTTTGATGAGGTCAATACCTAAGGAAGGGAGGGAAACCCATTCACGCCAACCAATAACAACATAAGACTTGTTATGATATTTAAGAATACTGTGTTTATAAATTCTTTCCATGAACCAACCTTTTTATATCATAATAAACTAATTAAGTAATACTTGTTAAGTAATAATTGCGATCTACAAGGAGATCGATAAGGGGTTTAGATGTTAATTTGGTCTTTTTCAGCATCATCTATCCAGGTGGTAGATGAAATAAAAACGTTGCCAGAGAATGGCTTTATTTGGATTGATGCTGACCCTCAAGAACTTTGCCAGGTGCTGGAAAAAATTCATAGAGTCAACGGTATAACTCTGAACGAAGAGCATATTCTAGATTGTCAAAATTTACAGCATCCAAGTTTTTATGAAAAAACCATGTCATATGATATTTTAATTTTCCGTAGTTTAATTGCAAACCTTGCGCCTAGAACAATACAAACAACACCCGTTACTTTTTTGATTTTTTCTAACATACTCGTCACCCTTCATCAGAATGATGAAGCAATTAGTCGTATTAAAAAGAAACTGCAAAATATTAAAAAGACCTTGCCGACAGAACCAAATAACCTAATGTTTATCATCCTCGATGAAATCGTTGATAACTTTTTGCTCTTAAAAACACCCTTATTGAATGAATATAATCTTTGGGAAAAGCGATTATTTGATAATACCACGAGAGCTAGAGCTATTAATTGGCGAAAATATTTAAGCTTTAAAACAGAGGCGAGGAAGCTGCGTATTTTAGGTGAAGAACAACTCGAGGTGATTTATCAATGGCGTCAGGATAATGCAGTAGGAATTAATGAAGAACTTACTATCCGTTACAATGACTTATTAGATCATATTAAACGAGTGATCCGATCTTCCACGCAGCTGGAAAGCGAGTTAGATACATTAACACAATTACATTATTTACTAATTGGTAACCGAACCAATGACACTATGCGTACCTTAACAGTTCTATCTGGGATATTTTTACCGTTAAATCTTATTGCTGGTATTTTTGGGATGAATTTTCAACACATGACAATATTTCAATCTTACTATGC